>DASVRB010000052.1:0-5398 GCA_036388835.1 Thermoanaerobaculia bacterium
CGCCAGTCGCCGCTTTCCAACGCCGCAGCGCCAGCTGCGGTGCGGCGGCCTCGCCGCCGCGAATGAAAGCGGTGGCTTGCGCCACCGCACTCCAAAGAAGCAGCCCTCGTGGCGCTTTTGGAGTGCGGCGACGCCAGTCGCCGCTTTCCAACGCCGCAGCGCCAGCTGCGGTGCGGCGGCCTCGCCGCCGCGAATGAAAGCGGTGGCTTGCGCCACCGCACTCCAAATCAGCGCACCACGCGTTGCCTCCTCTTCGCCTGCGGCAATTCCTGCGCATCGAGCGCGGGGTTGCGGTCGAAGAAGCCGTGCGGGACGAGTTTGAAGCTGATGCTTTCCGTCGGCATGACCGGGTAGTCCTCGGGGCGAGGGATGTGCGTGTGTCCGATCGTGTGCCACACCACCACGTCGCTTCCCTCCTCGCCGCCGAGCGATTCGGGCGGGCTGACGAACGACATCAGACCGGCGCCGGACGTGCCCTGGTTCGGAAAATCTCCTGCCGCGTACAACTCCCCTTCATGAAAGCGCGTGATCCAGAGCGCGTGGTTCGCGAATGCCGCACGCAGCAGCGGCGGATATTCGGGCGCGGAGTACGGCACCGTCACGTCGTGGCTCTCGATGGAATACGCCGTGTGCCCGCCGAGCGCGTTCTTCGCGGTGGCGTTGCTCACTTCCCAATGACGCGCTTTGTACGGATCGGCGTCGCGGAAGCCTTCCCGCGTCAGGATCGTCTCCTCCGCGCCGAACGCATTCGCGAACCCGGGCCGCAGGATGTGGCGCACATCCGTTTCGCTGACCTCGTTCTCCACGCCATCGACGTCGAGATCGAGCCGGAAGCTGAAGAAATGCTGATGATTCGGTGCCGAGACGCGCGCGCCGTTCTCATCGACGCCGACCGTAGGCGCCGTCTCTTCCTCTTCCTCCGTCGCGCCGCGATTCAGCGTGGTGCCGGTCAGCACCACCTTCACTTCGATTGAGCCGTCCTGTCCGAAGATCCAGTCGAAGCCATAGATGTAGTTGCCGATCCACGCGTTCCACGTCAGCACGAGATCGCGGCGGCCGCGTGTATCGCGCTCCGCGTTGGAAGGATCGGTCCGCGTCCACAAAAGACCGTTGTCGCGCTCGTACATGCCGAGCGTCCCTTCGGAGTCGTACGTGCCGGTCGGATTGTCTTCCGCCGGTCCGGTGTCGGAGCCGAAGACCGCGTTGAACAGATACGTGTGCTCCGGCACATCGCGATTCGGCTCGAGCGTCTGCGCGAACGTGCCGAGGTTGTACTCGCCGACGTCGAACGCTGAGCGCCACGACCAGTTCGGATCGGCCACGCCATAGGGCACGTAAATCTCCGACAGCGACAGTCGATAGGCAATCGGCCGCAGACGGCCGTCGTCGTCATAGCGGACGTCGTACAGCACCAGTCCTTCGCGCGGATGCAGCACGGCGAAGAACTGCCACTTCTGCCAGCGCACCATGCGTCCGGTGACCTCGAACCCGCCGCCGTTCGGCTGCGAGATGCGCATCGGCTTGAGACCGGTCCGCCGCACCGGCGCGTTCCCGCTCTCCTGCGATACCGGCCGCACCAGCGTGTCGGTCATGTGCACGACCTTGCGCTGATTCATGTCGATCGTGACGACCACGCCTTCGACCGGACGCACGTACGGATTCTGCGGATTGTCGGCGTCGTATTCGTCGATCGAGGCGCCGCGCAGGAACGCGAGCGCCCGCACGAGGCGCGGGCGCGAGCCGTGCGGCAACGTCGCCACGACCGAGCGCGGAAGCTCCAGATCGCCCGGCGCCCAGACGTCGACGTAGACGTCTTCCGGATCGACGCCGCGCGCGCGCATCGCCGCCATCCACGGCTCGTACGCATGCACGATCTCATCGGCGATCACATACTCCTCGGCGGTCACGGCGGGTTGCGTTCCGGCCGGCGCGAGCTCGACGCGCGCGACGCGCGGCGCGCGCAGGTCGACCGTCACGATCCAGGTGCGGTTCGACGGCGCATGCAGCACGTGCACCGTCGCCTCGCGCGGAAAATCAGAGCCGCCGCTCCAGTTCCGCACCATCGACTTTGCCGGCTCGCACAACGCGATGTACGGAAAGAGAAGCGCGTCATCCGGCAGCCCGTTCGTCGCCGCGAAATGCGCGCGCACGACCTCGTACGCGGCGCGATGCTCGTCCGCCGAGAGCGGTTCGAGCGGATGCATGGCCATGCTCGTCTGCGCGATCCGCGTCCGCGGACCGCGCGGCCGCGCCTCCGCTGGATCATTCGCAATCACCGTGAGCAACACGAGCGTCGCCGCCGCAATCATCTTCTTCATTCCGCCTCCGAGATTCCGCTGTTCGAGGTCGCGACACTACAGCAGCGGTGCGAGAGCGTTCAACGTGCGGATTGACGGCACATCAACGTCGTCAAATCGTCCTGCCGAGCAGCGGCACGAAGAGCTCGGCCGCGGAATGAACGGTGAGATCAGCGCCGGCGAGCGCGCGCGCGTTCGGATGACTGTCCGTGCAGGCAACGCGCGCGAAGAGTCCCGAGTCGACGACGCGCCGCAGCGAATCGCCCGGAAAAACACCGTGCGTTGTGATGGCGATGATCTTCCCCGCGCCGGCGTCGCGGTACGCGCGCGCCGCGTTCATCAGCGAGCCGCCGGTCCGGATCATGTCATCGTAGATCACGACGGTCTCGCCGTCGAGATTGCGGCTGATCGCCGTCACCTCGGTTTCAACGGCGCTGTGGCGGCGCTTGTAGACGAACGCGGGCTGGACGCGCAGATCGTTCGCCAGCGACTCCACCCATTTCGCGCGGCCGGCGTCGGTCGCGCCGAGGATGAAATCGCTGCCCGCGAGCTCCCGCGCCGTCCGTTCGATGAGCGGTTTCGCGTAAACGTGAAACGGACGGATCGTCCCTTCGAAATAGTGCGGAATGCCTTCGCTGTGCAGGTCGAGCAGCAGCACTGCGCTGCCGAGTTTCGGCCGCGGAATCGAGGAGATCAGCCGCGCGCGCGTTTTCGCGATCACCGCTTCGCCGTGCAGCACAGCGCGCTCCATCGTCGAATAGCCGAACCACGGCACGACCAGCGTCAGCGTGCGGGCGCCGTATTCGACCGCCGCGCAGGCGAGGTCGTACAGCTCCATCGTGGCCGTGTCATCGATGGTGCCGCCGACCAGAATGACGTCACAGTCGTTGACGTCGTCGACCAGCCGCAGATAGTGCTCGCCGTCCGGAAAACGCTTCCGCTCCACATTGCCGACCGCGATGCCGAGGTGGCGCGCGAGGTCTTGCGCGAAATAGTCGTACGAGGCGATGGAGAGGACGAGCGCGCTCACGCCGCTAATCCTCTCACCTCGCCACTATGCCAGCGAGCTTTGGAGTGCGGAGGCGCCAGCCACCGCCTCCGCCGGGAAAGCGGCGACTGGCGTCGCCGCACTCCAAACTGCCCTTACCGTTTTCCGAAAATCCCGCCCAGCGCGTTGCTGCCCATGCGCAGGAGATCGTCGGCGACATTTCCGTCTTTGTTCATGTCGAACATCCCGCCGAGGCCGGGGTGGTCTTTTTCGGCTTGCTCGCGGCCGGAGTTCAGCACGTCCGGCAGGCGTGCCGCGTCGACATCTTTGTTCTGCTTCATGCGACCGAGCACGCCCATGACGATGGGAGCGAGGATCGCGAGCAGTTGCGCGGTGCGTGCGGCATCGAGCCCCGAGGCCTGACCGACACCCTGTTCGACCGGACCGCGGCGCGCGCCGAAAATGTGGCCGAGGATCGCCGCGCCGGCGCCCGCTCCGCCGCCACCGAGGAGGCCGCCGAGATTGTTGAGAATGCTGCCGTCGTGCGCGTCGAGCGCGCTGTCGAGCGCCGCCGCTCCCTGCGGTTTCGACGCGTTGTGCGACAGCCCGCTGAGCAGCGCGGGCAGCGCAACGGAGATCGCATTCGAAGTGGCCGCAGGATCGGCGCCGATGCTCTGGCTGATCTGCTGAATCATGTTCGGATCGAGCTGCTGCCGGACCGTATCGAGAATCGTGGCCATCGGTCAGCGTCCGAGCAGGTCGGCCGGCACTTTGCCGCCGTTTTCCGCCAGCTTGCGCATCACTTCCGAATGCAGCCACATGTTCATCTTGGCCGAGTCGTTCATGTCGCCCGTGTACTTCAGATCCGTCGCCAGCTCTTTCCGTTCCGCGAGACTGCTGTCCATCCCGACGAGCTTCATCAGGTCGACGATGGAGTGCTTCCAGTCGAGCTTCTCGCCGTGACTGGCCGCCATTCGGTCGAGCACCGCCGCGACGTCGACCTGCTGCCGTGCCGTCGCTGCCCCCGCGGCTGCTGCCGTCGGCGCCGCACCGGGCGCCGCCTGCGCGACCGGCACACCCTGCCGATTCGCCGCTTCGACACGCGATTCATGAATCTGCCCCGGCTTGTACGCGTCAGCCGGAGCTTCCGCATTTCCGGCGCCGTGAAAAATCTTGTTCATCAGATTGCTGAATAAACCCATGGATTGACTCCTCCGCAGCGGATCGCCGCTTCGTGCAAGGCTGATCCTGGCCGCACAGGGAGCGGGCGCCATTGCCCGAACGCAAAGGGACGGTGCACGCAGCGAACCATGGCAACGGCCCGACCGAACGCTACACCTGTCATCCTGAGCCGCGTAGACGGCGACCCCCTGCTTGAAACGGGAGGGGTCCTTCGCTCCGCTCAGGATGACAGCGAGGCGCGCGCTGACCACGCAAGTCGCTGACTCCACACGCCGTAGAACATTTGCCCCTCACCTCCCGCCGAGGAACAATTCTTCTGCTTGAGCGGACGCAAAACCACGCGCGATCTCGACGCGCTCGCCATTACGCACAATCCTCCTGGCGCGCAGAAGGAGAAGGTGAAGGAGCGCGCTGGGACGGTGCCGCTTTCGGGTGAATACGATCATCTTTCTTATGTAGAGCACGTCCTCAGTCCAAAGAAGCCGAAAGGGCCCGAGGTCACGAAGCGCAAAGGGCGAACGGGAGGGCGTCCTTATGCGGAATTGCGCGCCGCCACCTCCTTTTCCTTTCTCAATGGCGCGTCGCTCCCTGAGGATCTGATCCATCACGCCGCACAGCACGATCTCCCCGCAATGGCGGTCGTCGACATCAATGGTGTTTACGGCGCGCCGCGATTTCATTCGGCCGCGAAAAAAGCGGGGATCAAAGCGCTCATTGGCGCCGAGCTGAAGCTCGACGACGGGGCCGCGGCCACCGCCCCTGCACTGCGCGAGGCGTCGTGGCGGCCAGGCCTCGCCTCTCCTCCTCGGAGATTGACGCTGCTGGTCGAGAACCGCACCGGCTACAAGAATCTCTGCCGTCTGCTCACCGCCGGCGCGCTCGCGCATCCGAAAGGTGAGGCGCGCTACACCTGGAAACTGATCGAGCAATA
>DASVRB010000053.1:0-4240 GCA_036388835.1 Thermoanaerobaculia bacterium
CTCAAAATGCGACGACCGGCGCCCTGTAGGTCCGGTCGTCGCCGCCGAGATCCTTCGCTAAAGCTCAGGATGACGGGGCAGCCGGCGCGTGTCTCCTCCTGAGCGTCAGCGAAGGATCTCAAAATGCGACGACCGGCGCCTGTAGGTCCGGTCGTCGCCGCTGAGATCCTTCGCTAACGCTCAGGATGACGGGGGGACGCGGCGCGCGTGTCATCCAGCGTCACCGCACTCCAGACTACAGCACCCGTTTCGCCTTGATCACGTCCGCGTAATACCTCGCGCTCGCCTTTGGCGTCCGCTTCAGCGTTTCGTAATCGACGTGGATGATGCCGAAGCGTTTCGCGTAGCCGAGGGCCCATTCGAAATTGTCGAGGAGCGACCAGACGTAATAGCCGCGGACATTGACGCCCTCGTTCATGGCAGTGCGGACGGCGCTGATGTGATCGCGGAGATAGTCGACGCGGAGCGGGTCTTCGACGCGGCCGTTGAACGCTTGGGGCGGGTCGTAGAACGCGGCGCCGTTTTCGGTGATGTAGAGCGGGAGGTCGCCGTAGCGGTCACGCACCCACGTCAGCGTTTTCGTCAATCCTTCCGCGAACACTTCCCAGCCCGTCTCCGTGACCGTGGCGCGGGGATTGTCCACGCGGGTAGCGCGCTCGACGATCACTGAATCGTCCGCTTTGGTAATGCCGCGTTTGTAATAGTTGATGCCGAGGAAATCGATGGGGGTGCGGATCTCGTCGAGGTCGGACGCGGGAAACTCCGGCCATGCTTCACCGAACCCGTCGACCAGCTCCTGCGCGTACGTGCCGAGGAACACCGGGTCGAGATAATGGCGATTCATGTACGCGTCGGCGCGCTCCACCGCGGCCGCATCTTCCGGTGAATCGGAGGCTGGATATTTCGGCTCGAGATTCACCACCAGGCCGATCTGATTGCTGCCCGACGCGCGATAGGCCTGGACCGCTTTCGCGTGCGAGCGCAGCAGATTGTGCGTGGCGCGCGGCGCCTCCCACAAGTTGCGATGTCCCGGCGCCAGAGGCCCGTGCAGATAGCCGCCGTCGGTCACCACCCAAGGCTCATTGAGCGTGGCCCACATCTTCACCCGGTCGTCGAGCGCGCGGAACATGACGTCCGCGTATTCAGCGAACCAGTCCGCCACGTCGCGATTGAGCCAGCCGCCGCGGTCGTCGAGCGCCGCGGGAAGATCCCAGTGATAGAGCGTGGCGTTGGGAGTGATGCCGGCGGCGAGCAGCTCGTCGACGAGACGGCGATAAAAATCGAGACCGCCTTCATTCACACGGCCGGTGCCCTCGGGGAGGATGCGGCTCCACGAGATGCTGAAGCGATAGGAGGTGAGGCCGAGCTCCTTCATCAGCGCCACGTCTTCGCGGTAGCGGTTGTAGTGATCGCAGGCCACGTCGCCGGTCTCGCCGTTGTGCACGCGGCCAGGCGTGCGGACGAAGCGGTGCCAGATGCTCGGCCCCGCGCCGTCGGCGAGCGGCGAGCCCTCGATCTGATACGCGGACGTCGCGGCTCCCCAGACGAAGTCATCGGGGAAAGGAGTCTGTTCGGTCGGTCTGGTCATGTGCACGTTCCGTCACTTCCTCGCCATCGCTCGTTGACTTCGAGCGAATGCGGCGCTAGTGTAACGCGATCAGTGTAAACGGTTACATACGCCGGAAATGACGAGCAAGGCACGCCGCGCTGTCTCCGAACCGTCCCCCGGACGCGCCTCCGGCGTCGCGACCATTCGCGACGTGGCGGCACGCGCCGGCGTCTCGGTGGCAACCGTTTCACGCACGCTGAACGGCATCGGTCCGGTGAACGACGACACGTCGAAACGGGTGCTCGCCGCGGTCCGCGCGCTCCGCTACGTTCCGCACGCCGCGGCCCGCAGTCTCAGCATCCGCCGCAGCCACACCCTCGGCGTGCTGCTCCCCGAGGTGCACGGCGAATTCTTCTCGGAAGTGATTCGCGGCATCGACGTCGCGGCCCGGGCCCGCGGCTACCACATCCTCGTTTCCAGCTCGCACGCCGACGCGCAGGAGATGTCGTCCGTGCTGCGCGCGCTGCGCGGGCGCGTCGACGGTTTGATCGTGATGTCACCCGACGTCGAGCTAGGACCGCTGTCGCGCGCGCTCGCCGGCGATACGCCGGTGGTGCTGCTGAATTCCGCGACCACGGCGCGCGCCACGATCCGCATCGACAACTACACCGGCGCTCATGCGATGACCGACCACCTGCTCGACCTCGGTCACGAGCAGATTGCGTTCATCACCGGCCCCGAACGGAACGCGGATGCGGCCGAGCGCCGCCGCGGGTATCGCGCCGCGCTCGAGGCGCGCGCGAAACGTCTGCCGATTGAAATCGAAGGCGATTTCACCGAGGAGTCGGGGTATCGCGCGGTGCCGCGCATCCTCGCCTCGAAACCGCGTCCGACGGCGATTTTCGCGGCCAACGATTCCATGGCCATCGGCGCACTGCGCGCGTTGCGCGAGGCCGCCATCGTCGTGCCGGAGGGCATGACCCTGGCCGGCTTCGACGACATTCCGATGGCGCGGTACCTCACGCCGCAATTGACGACGGTCGGCGTCGACATCGCCGAAATGGGCCGCCGCGCCGTCGAGTACCTCGTGAGCTCGCTCGAACAGAGCGATCCCGCGGGCAGGAAGCACGACGTCATCCCCGTCACTCTCGTGGTTCGCGAGTCCTGCAGCGCTCCTTCAGCGCCGGCCCGCGTCCCCAATAAAGCGACTTTGCGTTCACGGATCAGCAGTTAAGGAGGAGAGCCAATGAGTGGGAAGCCAGGCAAGTTTTGGTGTCGTACGTTGATGTTGTTGCTCGTTTGCGTGTCGATCGCCGGAACGGCCGTCGCGCAGGCCACCACCGCCACGCTGCGCGGCAAGGTGATGGACGAGAGTGGAAATCCGTTCCCGACCGCCGAGATCACGGCGACCGGCGTCGGTACCGGCTATCGCCATACCGCGACCGCCGGTTCGGACGGAAATTTTCTGCTCAGTGGATTGACGCCCGGACCATACCGCGTGGAGGTCGTTGCCCCGGCCTATCGCGGCACGTCGCGTGAGATGACGCTGCAGGTCGGACAGACGATCGAAATCGATTTCCGCCTTCGTCCGGACACGGTGTTGACTGAAGAAATGACTGTGGTCGGCAATGTGCCGGTGGAGATGGAGACGTCGGAAGTCGCGACGAACATCACCACGCGCCAGATCGAAAACCTGCCGCAGAACGACCGCAACTTCCTGAATTTCGCCGCGCTCGCGCCGGGCGTGCTGCTCGGCACGGATGAAATGCGTAAAGAAGTGAGAGCGGGCGCGCAGGGCTCGTCTGCAATCAATGTGTTCATCGACGGCGTCAGCTTCAAGAACGACGTCATCCAGGGCGGCGTGGTCGGCCAGGACGCCAGCCGCGGCAATCCGTTCCCGCAGAACGCGGTGCAGGAGTTCCGGGTCATTACCCAGAATTTCAGCGCCGAATATCAGAAGGCTTCCAGCGCCATCATCACCGCGGTCACGAAATCGGGCTCCAACGAGCTCACCGGCGACGCGTTTTATCTGTTCCAGGACAAGAGCCTGGTGGCAGAAAACCCGTTCACCGGCGCGCGCCCGGAATATGAGCGCGGCCAGTACGGCATCAGCCTCGGCGGCCCGATCGTCCGCGATCGGATGCATTTCTTCGTCTCTTATGAAGCGAACGATCAGGATCGCGAAGAGACCGTTTCGCTCAATACCGGATGGGAGAGCGATCCGGCGCTCCGCCAGCAGCTTCAGGCCGAGACCGGCACGTTCGTTTCGCCGTTCCGCTCCGATCTCGCGTTCGCGAAGTTGAGCTTCCAGCCGAGCTCCAGCCATTTCCTCGACTGGAGCGGCAACCTGCGCAAGGAGACGGACATCCGCGGCTTCGGCGGCGCGACGTCGCGCGACTCCGCGGAAAATGTGCGCAATGACGTCTGGGGCACGAATCTGCGCCACATGTACACGTCCAATGACTGGCTCAATGAGCTGTCGGTGAGCTTCCAGGCGTTCCAGTGGAATCCGACCCCGCTCGATTCGAGCTCGATCGGCCGCGTTTACGAAAACATGGGCGGCGGTACGGTGTTCCGCACCGGCGGCCGCGACACGGAGCAGGACATCGGCCAGGAGCGTCTGTCGTTCCGCGATGACGTCACCTTCTCGAACCTGAACTTCGGCGGCGGACACCACAATGTGAAGGTCGG
>DASVRB010000054.1:0-8036 GCA_036388835.1 Thermoanaerobaculia bacterium
TACAACGAAGGGTTGCGCTGTCTCACCGGTGGCGAGGAAGGGCCGCTCGGCGACATTGCCGATGCCGAAAGCGCACTGCACAAGATCAGTGGCATCTTCAAAGGGCGGACGCATGTCGAATTACAGCGTCACCATCATCGCGATGAAGAGCATCGCAATTACGCGCTGATCGACCTCGCCCGCCGCATGCGCCTGCCGCTCGTCGCCACGAACGGCGTTCGTTACGCGCGTCCGGAAGACAAGCAGTTGCAGGACATCCTCACCTGCATTCGCGAAGGACGGAACGTCGATAACGCCGGCCGCCTCCTCGGCATCAATGCCGAGCGCCACATCAAAAGTGCCGAAGAAATGAGTGCGCTCTTCGCCGACCTCCCAATCGCCATCGACGGCGCGTGGGAGCTCGCGAACACGCTCGACTTCACGCTCGCCGATCTCGGCTACCAGTTTCCCGATTACCCGCTGCCGCCGGGCGAAACGAACGATTCGTTCCTGCGCAAGATCACCTGGAATGCGGCCACGGCGCGCTTCCGGCCGCTGCACGGGAAAGCGCAGGCGCAGATCGAAAAAGAGCTGAACATGATCGAGAAGCTGCAGCTCGCCGGCTACTTCCTGATCGTCTGGGACATCGTCCAGTTCTGCCAGCGCGAAAAGATCCTGGTGCAGGGCCGCGGCTCGGCCGCGAACAGCGCGGTCTGTTATGCGCTCGGCATCACCGCGGTCGATCCGGTGAAGATGGATCTGCTGTTCGAGCGCTTCTTATCCGAGGAGCGCGGCGAGTGGCCGGACATCGACCTCGACCTCCCCTCGGGCACGCAACGCGAGAAGGTCATCCAGCACGTTTACGCCAAGTACGGCCAGCACGGCGCGGCCATGACCGCGAACGTGATCACGTATCGCGATCGCTCCGCCGCGCGCGAAGTCGGCAAGGCCCTCGGCTTCTCGCTCGAGCAGGCGGACAAGCTCTCGAAAACGGTCAGCACCTGGAACTTCGGCGAGATCCGTGAACGCGTGGAGAACATGCCCGAGCAGCTCGCGGCCAGCGGCTTCGACCCCGAGGATTTGCGCGTGCAGCACTTCATGACGCACTACCTCCGCATCCAGAACCTGCCGCGCCACCTCGGGCAGCACTCAGGCGGCATGGTGCTGGCGAAAGGACGCCTCGACGAAGTCGTGCCGCTCGAGCCGGCGTCCATGCCGGGCCGCGTGGTCATTCAATGGGACAAAGACGATTGTGCCGATCTCGGTCTGATCAAAGTCGACCTGCTCGGATTGGGGATGCTGGCGGCGCTCGAGGATGCGATTCCGTTGATCCGCACGTGTGAAGGCATCGAAGTCGACCTCGCGCATCTGCCGCAGGACGATCCGCTCGTCTACAAGATGCTCAATGAAGCCGACACGGTGGGGATGTTCCAGGTGGAGAGCCGCGCGCAGATGGCTTCATTGCCGCGCAACGCGCCGAAGTGCTTCTACGACATCGTCGTGCAGGTCGCGATCATCCGCCCCGGGCCGATCGTCGGCGGCATGATCCGGCCGTTCTTCGACAGGCGTCAGGGGAAGCTGCCGATCGAGTATCCGCATCCTTGTCTGGAGCCGATCCTCAAGCGCACGCTCGGCGTGCCGCTGTTTCAGGAGCAATTGCTGAAGATCGCCATGGTCGCCGCGAATTTCTCGGGTGGTGAAGCCGAGGAACTGCGGCGCGCGATGGGCTTCAAGCGCTCGATGGAGCGGATGAGCGAGATCGAGACGCGATTGCGCGCCGGCATGACGAAGAACGGCATTGGCGGCGAAGCGCAGGATCAGATCGTCAAGTCGATCACTTCCTTTGCGCTGTATGGATTTCCGGAGTCGCACGCCGCGAGTTTTGCGCTGATTGCTTATGCGAGCGCGTACATCAAAGCGCGTCATCCGGCCGCGTTCTACATCGCGCTGCTCAATGCGTGGCCGATGGGTTTCTATCACCCCGCCACATTGATCAAAGACGCGCAACGCCACGGCGTGAAGGTGCTGCCGGTGGACGTGAATTTCTCGGGATGGAAGTGCCGCTGGGAAAACGGTGCGGTGCGCCTCGGGATGAAGTTCGTGAAAGGACTACGCGCCGAATCAGGACTGCGCGTCGAAGCCGCGCAGCCGTATGCATCGCCCGACGACCTCGCGCGCCGCGCCCGTTTGCGTGACGACCAGTTGACCAAGCTCGCCTACGCCGGCGCGCTCGCCTCCTTCGGCATGACCCGCCGCGCCGCGCTGTGGCAGGCCGCGCAGGCGGCGAAAGATGCGGGGGAGTTGTTCGAGGTCGAGGAGGTCAGTTCCTCGGGTTCCTCGGTTCCTCGGGTTCCTCGGGGCTCCGCCGCTTCGCACTCACTCGACGCGCGCGGCATCACACAAAGTCCGAGGAACTCCGAGGACCTCCGAGGAACTCCGAGGAACCGAGGAACCGAGGAACCGAGGAACCCGAGGAACCGTTCTCCCCTCCCCGAAATGAGCGCCGCCGAAGACACCATGGCCGACTACAACTCCATGGAGCTCACGACCGGAAAACATCTCCTCGAGCACTTCCGCCCTCAATTGAAAAAAGACGGCGTGCTGACCGCGAAGCAATTGAAGCAAGTGGAGAACGGCATCCGCGCGACCACCGCCGGCGCCGTCATCGTGCGTCAGCGCCCCGGCACCGCGAAAGGGTTCGTCTTCCTCACGCTCGAAGACGAGACCGGCCTTTCCCAGGCCATCGTCCACCCACAGTTGTTCGCCGACGAGCGCGCCACCATCCTCGGCAACTCAGGTCTCATCGTGCAGGGCATCGTGCAGAACCTCGAAGGCCAGCCCTCCGTCCGCGCGGAGAAATTCTGGCCGCTGACGGGAATCGAGAACGTGAGCAGTCATGACTTTCATTGAGCACGTTCGTCGCGTTACTGCGTCGGTATGATTCCGCCATGCGAAAAGCGCTACTGGTCGTCCTGATTACCGGGAACGTGATGGCCGTCCGCCTCGATCCGCATACCGGCCTCTGGTTCCCGCCGGACGCGCCGCCCAGTGAGGATCTGGCCATGAAGGCGGCGTATGCGGCGGATGTGAAGCGCGCATTCAGTAAAGATCCGCAGCTCGCACGCCAGGTTTGTAAGGATTTTCAGGCGCGCGTTGCCAATGAGGAAGTGCCGCAAAGCATCGTCGGCCAATACATGGTTCTGCTGACGACGCAATGCGCGGCGGTGGCCGTCGAGGCGTCAATGCAGCCGCAGCGGCAGCAGTCGTCACAGCACGCCTCGAACATCCTTGGCAAGATGCTCGATGACGCGATCGTTTACGCCTCCGGGATTCCCGAGCCGCAGCGGCGCCCGCTGCACGAACAGACGCTCAATGCCGCCGAACAGAGTCACGACAGCCAAGAACGTCTGCAGCTCGCCATGCGCGCCATTGCCCTTCGTCCGCAGAATTCGCGCGGTGCGCATCTGCTCCTCGTGCCTGACGGAGCAGGCGACTCCGGTCCATTCACTCCCGCGCTGCTCGGTGAATTTGTGGAGGACGCGTATCGCGATCGTGTGAGTGATCCGCTGTGGGAGTCAGGGCTGGCTGAAGTGCTGCTTTATCGCGGAAAGCTCGATGAAGCACGACGGCTGCAGAAAGAACAGGTGGAACGCGGTAACGCCGCGTACGACCGGGCCGCGCTCGCGGTCATGGATGAGATGGCGGGTGAAAAAGGGGCGATCGCCGCGATGGACGGCGGCTGTGATGCCGATTGCTGGTATGTCGCGTACAGCATCGCGCTGAGAACCGTCGATGCGCTCGGCGCGAAGGCGCCTCCCGGCACCTCCGACGTGCTGCTCGCGATCAGCCGCAATAGTGCCGACGCGGGCGTCAAGATCGCGACCGGACGCGCGTTGACGAAGCTCGATCCTGCTCTGGCCATGCAGGAAAACGCCGCTCTCGCCAACGCTCCCGGTGCATCGAACGCCGCGGTCATCGACGCCATACGCTCGCTCGCGGAAGCAGCGCATGCGAGCGGCGACGTCAAGCGCGGCATCGCCCTGCTCGATTGCTGGATGGAGCGCCGCTTCGGCGCGTTTCCGCCGTTCCCCGATGACGGCTGGCAACGCGTCGCAGCGCGCCTGCGTACGCCGGACAATCGCGAAGAAAAAGAATGCGAGGCCGACCCGGATGCAGCGATGTGTATCTATGGCGCGCTGCTGCGGCGGATGCACTGGTCACTGGCCATCGGCCGCCGCGATCTCGCACAGCAATCCCTCGAGATGCTCGGCGCACGCATCATCGACGGACGGATGAAGGCCTCGAAGCTGCCGCCGTTGCTGATGACGATGGCGGCCGAGTTGCGGATGCGCAACGACCCCGAAATGCTCGCGGAGGCAAACACCATCGCCGCGTGGGTCGGGTCGCTGCCACACGACGAGACGACCGCGCACAATCTCAAGAGCTATCCGAAATCGCGCAGCATCGTCGCGCTCGCACCGTTCTCGGCGGCGGCCGAGATCCGTGACCTGCCGGTCGTGTGGCGCGCCGGCGCGTTGATCCAGTGACGCGGCTTTACAATCGACTGCGATGAGCACGAACGTCCTCGTGCCGGTTCCGGCCGAGGCACCTCAGCCGCCGGCACCGCAGCCGCGCCCGCGCATCACGTGGGAAGAAGTGACGGCGTATGCGGTCATTGGGGCCGGGGTGTTGTTCGTGCTGTCGCAGCATCTCGTCTCCGCAACGGTGGTGGGGCTCGCGCTTTATCTGATCCTCGACCGCGTCTCCGAGCGGTTTCAGGGGCGGATGTCGCGCGGGATCGTTCGTCCGCTGGCGCTGCTGGTGGTGACGACGACGATCGCGGCGGTGTTGGCGGCCGGGATTGCGCTGACCATCACGATGCTGCGCCGCGGTGCCGGGAACGTGCCGGCGATGATGGAGCAGATGGCCGACATCCTCGGCTCGGTCCGGCTCTGGCTCGGCGGCTTGGGCCGCAGCTTCATCCCCGAGGTCATGACCGATGCTGAAGAATTCAAGCTCGCGGTCATGACCTGGCTCAAGACCCACGCGAAGACCCTGCGCGCCGGGAGCCTCTGGCTCGGCATCGGGCTGGTGCACATGATCATGGGCATCCTCCTCGCCGTGCTGGTCTTCTTCCGGCACGTCACCCAGCACGACGAAGTGAATCGCGGACCGCTCGCGCGGCAACTGGTCGACAAGACCGACCGCTTCGCGCACGCCTTCGGCCGCATCGCCACCGCGCAGATCAAGATCTCGGCAGTCAACACCGTGCTGACCGGTCTCTATCTTCTGGTGCTGCTCCCGCTGTTCGGGATCCGCGTTCCGTTCGGCACCACGCTGGTCGTGATCACGTTCGTCTGCGGGCTGATTCCGGTCCTCGGTAATCTCATCTCCAACACCGTCATCACGATCCTCTCCCTCGGCATCTCGGTCGGGACCGCGGTGGCGTCGCTCACCTTTCTCGTGGTCATTCACAAGCTCGAGTACCTGATCAACTCGCGCATCGTCGGCGGCGAGACCGACTCGCAGGCGTGGGAGATCCTCCTCGCGATCATCGTCGGCGAGGCCGCATTCGGCGTCGGCGGCGTGGTGATGGCGCCGATCGTCTACGCCTTCATCAAGCGCGAGCTGCGCGATCGCGGACTGGTGTAGCGCGCTTTCGCGCGCTGTTGTCAGTTGTCGGTTGTCCGTTGTCTGCGGTGTTTCGCCTGGACGCCCTGCACCGAGTTTCCGCAGCGGTGTTCTCGCGCACATCTGTCGTCCAGGCGAGACCCCCACAGACAACCGACAACTGACAACCGACAACACGCGCGAAGCGCGTACCGACTGAGCGATAATCACTCTCTGCCCGTCATCCTGAGCGTCAGCGAAGGATCTCAGCCGCGATGACCGCAGCCATCGGCGCCGGTCGTCGCATTTCGAGATCCTTCGCTGACGCTCAGGATGACGGGAGGGAGAGGTCCAAATGGTTCCTGTAATTCGATGGGTGGTCGTGCTGTGTGCAGCGGTGGCACCGCTGTTCGTATCGGCGCAGCGTGCGCTGACGATCGGCGGCGGCGTGTTCGAAGACCGGGCCGCGCTGGCGACGCGGACGAATTTCGTTCCGGCGCCAAACGTCACGGTCCGGCTCTATCGCAACGACGCGCCGGTCGCGACGACGAAGACGGACGCGGGCGGCATGTACGTCTTCGGCAATCTCACCGCCGGCGACTACTGGGTCGCGGTCGATTCGAAGAGCGTCGGCGGCAATGCGAACGCGTGGGCCGAGCAGACGTTCGGCCCGGCCGGCTCGCTCTGCGCGGCACCGGATGGCAGCACCCGCTCGATCTACTTCGAAGGCCCGTGCTTCTCCGGCCGCACCGCGTCGGCGTCCGACGATGTTTCTTCGCTCGCGACGTCTGAGCATCTCGCCCTCGTCTCCTTGCACGAGACGCAGACCGGCGTCGACTTCGCGTTCAGCTTCGACGTCGTCACCTCGACGCGCGACGGCGAACGCATCCAGGGCTCCTTCCGCCAATTCATCGCCAACGCGAACGCGATCGGTGGACCAAACCGGATGCGCTTCGTGCCGCTCGAGCGCGCACGCGAACAGCGCGAGCAGACGATGGGCGTGCCGCCGCGCTGGTGGACGATCGTGCTGACGACCGCGCTGCCACCGCTGACTGACGCCGACACTCTCGTCGAGGGGACCGCGTACAACTTCGTCTCCCCCGCTTCGATCATGAACGCGAACCCCGGCCGCTTCGGCGAAGCACCGACGATGCGCCCGGAAGCGAGCATCGTCCCGCGCCTCGAAAAACCGGAGCTCGAAGTCACGCTTACCGGCGCGGAAGGGCTTGTCTGCGCCGCGCGATGCGGCATTCGCGCGATCGCGTTGCACGGCGCACCGACCACGGTTGTCATGCGCGCGGACGGCCGCTTCGAGCACGTCCTGATCGGTGCCGCACCCGACGCCGCGCCGTCCGCGACCTTCGGCTCGGTCGGACTGCAGATCGAATCGGGAACGACCGTCGCGCGCCACCTGCTGGTGACCGCGCAAACGCGGGCCGGAGTGATCGTGGCGAACGAAGCGCATTTCGATGCCGAGCGTCTCGACGTCAGCCGTTGCGGCGATCCGGCCTCCGGCGCGGCGCTCGTCCTCCTCTCCGACGGCTCGTCCGTGCGCTCGTCGACGATCGCGGCGAATGGCGGCGCCGGCGTGCTGATCGGCTCTCCCGACGGCTCGACTCCCGCGAACGCGAACACGATCGACGGCTGCACGATCAGCGGCAATCAGGCCGGTGTGATCCTCGGCCCCGGCTCGTCGCGCAATGTGATCACGCGCAACGAGATCATGTGGAACCGCCTCGGCGGCGTGACCAGCGCGCCGTTCGGCGCGCCGGCCGCGGCGCCGCGCGAGAACCGCGTCAGCGCGAATCGCTTCAATGAGAACGGCCTGCGCCCGATCATCCTCAATCTCGGCGCGGAGAATCCGAACGAGCTCTCGCGCGGCAGCGAGTCATGCGAACGGACGACCGGTGCAGCGAACAGCGGCATCGCGGCGCCGCGCATCACGCGCGTGGAAGTGGCGCAGGAAGGCTCCGCCGCGCGCGTCACCCTGCGCGGCCGCGCCTGTCCCGGGGAGGTCGTGGAGCTGTATCAGTCGTACGTGACCTCGGGTGTCCGCGACGAGCACGCCGAGCTCCCGCAGATCCGCAGCGAGCGCACCGAAGCGCGTGAAACGCTCAGCGCGCAGCAGCGCGAGATGAGCCTCCCCTCCATCGGCGAGTTCAACTACCTCGGCACCACCAGCACCGCCGCCGACGGCTCGTTCGAAGCTACCTTCCCGCTCCCCACGCTCACCCCGATGGCGAACGAGCAATCGCAGAGCATCGAACAGACGAACGTCTGGGCCCGCGCCGTCCTCCCCGGCGCCAACCCCGCCGACCGCGCCTTCTCCGCGCTGGCCATCGACAGCGCCGGAAACACGTCGGAGATGAGCGTGCGGCGGCAGGTGGATTAGACGAGTCGCTGGCGGAGCGGCGGGCACGTCGGGTTAGTTTTGGAGTGGGGGGGGG
>DASVRB010000055.1:0-1570 GCA_036388835.1 Thermoanaerobaculia bacterium
GCTGAGGCCGCGAGACTTCGCATAGGCCGCGACTTCGCAGAACATGATCGTCGCGCCGTTGCCGTCTTTATCCCGCACGAAGTCGGCGCCGCTGTAGCCGTAGCTTTCTTCCCCGCCGAAGACGTAGAAGGAGGAGTCGCGAAGTCGGGCGTTGCGCGTGTCGTCTTCGGACAAGTCGCGATAGTTCGCGCGCACGGTCTCCGGCAGAGCGCGTTCGTACTTACCGAGCTTTGCGCCGATATACTTGAAGCCGGTGAGCGTCTCGACGCAGCGCAAGCCGTAATGCTGCGCGATCGCTTTCTGCAGATCGGTCGTCACGAAGGTCTTGATGATCACGCCACGCGAGGCGTTCTCCTTGTTCAAAACGCCGCGATCGAACAGCGTCTTCGCTCGGTAGTAAGCCATCAGCGAGCCGATCTGGTTGCCGGTCAGCAACGTCATCTCGCCATTCGCGGTCCGGACGGCCACGCCCATGCGGTCGCAATCGGGATCGGTCGCGACCACGAGGTCCGCGTTCTCGCGCTTCGCCAGTTCGGCGCCGAGCTTGAGCGCTTCTGCGTTCTCCGGGTTCGGTGACTTCACCGTGGGAAACGCGCCGTCGAAGCGGTCCTGTTCGTGCACGACGGAAAACTGGAAGCCGAGCCGCTCGAGCATCGGCTTGATAATCACGCCGCCGGTCCCGTGAATCGGCGTGAAAACAATGCGCAGATCGCGCGCGGAGCGAACCAGCTCGCGATCGAGGATAAGCGACTCGAGCCGCTCCATGTAGGCATCGTCGATCTCGCGGCCGAGCGTGATGACATCGCCGGTCGGATCACACGCCTCGTAGGTTTCGCCGATGATGTCGTTGACCTCGGCGATGATGCCGCTGGCGTGCGGCTCCACGACCTGAGCACCGTCGTCGAAGTAAACCTTGTAGCCGTTGTCGTGTGGCGGGTTGTGACTCGCCGTCACCACGACACCGGCATTCGCGCGGAGGTAACGCACCGCGAATGACAGCTCGGGCGTCGAGCGCGGACCGTCGAAGATGTAAGCGTCCGCGCCGTTCTCGGCCGCAACCGTGGCCGCGAGCACCGTGAATTCTTTCGAGAAGAAGCGCGTGTCGTGCGCTATGACGATCTTCGGTTTGCCCGCGAGCTTCTCCTTCGCGAACCACTTCAGCAGGTAAGCTACGAGCCCGCGCGTCGCGCGCGTCACGCTGTAGAAGTTCATCGCGTTCGTGCCTACGCATGGGAACTGCGGCGGTAGGTTACTAGGGGCGCTGCCGCGTTCCCCTCGCGTGACGACTTTGCCGATCGTGCGGCCGCGCAAGCCGCCCGTGCCGAAGGCGAGCGTCTTGTAGAAGCGGTCGTTCAGCTCGCTCCATTGCCCGGCGCTGGCCAGCTCATCGATGACTTGCGCGTAAAGGTCTGACTTCGCGCCGTTCAGCAGCGCATGGATGTTCTGCGCGGCGGATTCCAGCAGCCGACCATCTGCGATTGCGCGCTCGAGCGTTTCGTTTTGCACTGCAACTTGCATCGTCGCGCAGCATCCGGCGGCGCGTTTGCGGACGCAAGGAGCTAACCGAAGA
>DASVRB010000056.1:0-2131 GCA_036388835.1 Thermoanaerobaculia bacterium
ACCGTCGGCGCAATCGCCGGCTCGCTCGCGGGGGGATTCGGGCTGCTGCCGCTGCTCTCCGCGACCGGCTGCTGGCAGCTCGTCGTGGCCCTGCTCGCGCTGCTCGCGATCGGCGCGCTGGTGCTCGCGTGGCACGAACCGCAGCGCGCCTCGATGCAGGCGGCCGCGGCGACGGCCGTGTTGGCGCTGCTTTGCCTCATCGCCACCGGTCCGACCGCGGTCTGGCGGCATTCGGGGATCGGCGCCGGCCGCGCGGCGAAGCTCACGGCGCAGAACAACATCATCGACTGGATGCGCTGGAACGAGCGGACCAAAGTGTGGGACGCGGACGGACGCGAAAGCGGCGTGGCGCTGTCGCTCGCGGACCAGTACGCGTTCATCGTCAACGGCAAATCCGACGGCTCGGCGCGCGGCGACGCCGGGACGCAGGTCATGTGCGGCCTCGTCGGCGCGGCGTTTCACCCGCGGCCGGAGCGGGCGCTGGTGGTCGGCCTCGGCACCGGCAGCTCGGCCGGGTGGCTCGCGGCGATCCCGACCATGAAGCGCGTGGACGTGGTCGAGCTCGAGCCGGTCGTGCTCGACGTGGCGCGAGCGATGGCGCCGTTCAATCACGGCGCGATGAAGAATCCGAAGCTTCACATCACCATCGCCGACGCGCGCGAGGTGCTGCTGACGACGCCGTACCGCTACGACGTCGTGGCGTCCGAACCGTCGAACCCGTTCCGCGCCGGCATCGCGAGCCTCTTCACGCACGAGTTCTATCTCGCCGTCGAAGGGCGTCTCACGCCGCGCGGCGTGTTCGCGCAGTGGGTGCAGACGTACGACGTCGATCCCGAAACGCTGCGCACGGTGTACGCGACGCTCACTTCCGTCTTTCCGCACGTGCAGACGTGGCACACCAGTCCCGGCGACCTGCTGCTGGTGGCGTCGAACGCACCGCTGGAGGCGGACGCCGAGGCGCTCCGCGCGCGCGTGACCGCGGAGCCGTACCGCTCCGCGATACGCAACGCGTGGCGCACCGCGGGGGTGGAGGGATTCCTCTCGCGCTTCGTGGCGAATGAAGAGTACGCGCGGCGCGCGGCGGCGGAAGCGCTGTCGATGAACACGGACGACCGGACGGTGATCGAGTTCGGATTCGCGCGCAGCGTCGGCGGATCGCGCGAGAACCTGCTGCCGCTGATCCAGACGAACGCGGCGAAGCTCGGGCTGTCGCGGCCGGCCGCGCTGCGAGGGAAAGTGAGCAGCGGCGCGTTCCGCGGCGACGTGCAGGCAGCGACGGCGCTCGAGCTCGCGCGTCAGGGTGACGAGCAGGCGGTGCAGGTCGCGGCGAGCATGCAGCGCTTCCTGCCCGTCGAAGCGGCGGCGGTCGTGGCGCGGCTTCGGCTGAACCAGCATCGTCATGCGGAGAGTGCGACGCTCGTGCGGCGCGCGTTGCTCGCCTATCGCACCGATCCGTGGCTCGACATGGACGTGATGGGTGATGCGATCGCGGTCGCGCAGCGTCTGTCGGTCGTCGAGCCGCGACTCGCGCCGGCGATGTACGAGCTGGTGTCGCGACCGTACGCGGGGCAGATGCTGGACAACGACCGGCGCATCGCGCGCGCGATCATCGCCGGCCGCGCACCACGCTGCGGCAAGTTGCAGATCGCGGCGCTGGAGGATCTCGAGCCGAACACGCCCTATCGCGCCGACATCCTCAGACTGCGCGTCCGCTGTTATGGAGAGACGCGGCACCCGCTGGCGGAGCGCGCGCGACAGGAACTCCGCGATTTCGCCGCGAAGGACGTCGAAGAGCTCGTCAGTCCGCCGCCGCAATGACGCGGTGGCACGACTGATGCGGCAAATGGCCGCATGCACGGAATGTTCATCGGCCTCATGGCGCTCTTCATCGGCTTCGTCGTCATCCTCGCGATCTGGAGCCGCTGGCGCCGGCAGATGGGCGGCGGCTTCGGCCCGACGGAACTGAGCGACGGCAGCATGATCACCGGCCCAACCGGCTACCCGGAAGAGATGAAGGGCCACGGCAAAACGATCTCGCCGACGGATAACAAGGCGGCGAAGATGTAGCGCGCGGGTTGATTTGGAGTGCGGCGACGCTAGTCGCCGCTTTCACTGCCGTTCGGAGTTAAAG
>DASVRB010000057.1:0-12748 GCA_036388835.1 Thermoanaerobaculia bacterium
CTGCGTCATCGTCGGCGAAGACCTCGGCACCGTGCCGCCCGAGGTGCCGAAGCTGATGAACAAACACGGCGTGCGGCGGATGTACGTCGTGCAGTACGAGACGAAGCCCGACGATCCGCCGATCGCCACGCCGCCGGCCGGCTCCATCGCCAGCATCAACACGCACGACATGCCGACGTTTGCCAGCTTCTGGAACGCGAAAGACGTCGACGACCGCCTCGAGCAGGACCTGCTCGATGAGAAAGGCGCCGCAAGCGAGCGCGAGACGCGCGAGAAAACGCGCCGCGCGGTGATGCAGTTTCTGGTCGACAAGGGCTACCTCACGTCCGGCCCGACCGAGAACGTGCAGACCATCCTCGAAGGACTGCTCGCCTTCCTCGCCTCGAGCGACGCCGAGATGATGCTCATCAATCCCGAGGACCTGTGGCGCGAGCTCGTGCCGCAGAACGTGCCCGGTTTGCCGGACAAGAGCTGGCGTCACAAGTTCCGCATGACCCTCGAAGAAGCGCAGGCAGACGGTTCCATTCGCAAGGTGCTGACGAACGTCAACGACAGACGGAACGGGTAACGTTCTTGTGGAGCGGCGGCCGCTTCGGCCGCTTCCAGGTGTCATTCCGCGCGTCAGCGCGGAATCCCCTGCAGAGGGCCAGCGCCGTCGCTTGTCGGCAGGGGATCCCGCGCTGACGCGCGGGATGACATGAGGGCTAACCGGGCGCGAGCGGACATTTGCACCACCCGCAAAAAACGGCTCGATTGCCGCATAGGGAGAGCGCAGGTTCGGCGCGTCACGCGCGTATCCACGAGAGGCCTGCGGATTGCTTTCTGCGGAAGTGAATTCGCTGTAGGGAAGTTGAATGGCAATCAGACGAAAAAAAGAGACGAGCAGCGGCGCCGGTGAGGGCGCATCCAGCAAAAAGAGCACGAACAAAACCGGCAGCAAACAGGCTGCGCCGCCTGCTAAAGCGCCTGCAAAAACATCTGCAAAGGCACCGGAGAAAGCGACTTCGTCAAAGAAGGCCGCGCCCGCTGCAGCACCTGCGAAAAAAGCTGTCACTCCGACAAAGAAGCGCTCGCCTCGCGAAGCGATGGAAGAGCTGCAGAACGTCGGCGCCGACGTGGTGCCGAGCGTTCCCGTCGAGGTCGATTCAGAGGCGGCATCTCTGGGTGACGTGCGCGCGGTTGCAGAAGCGCCGGACGGGAACCTCAGCGAGGCCGGTCCGATCATGGGCGACGCGGCCGCCGGCAATCGCGACGATCGCGGCGACACGACTCCGGTCGCGCTCAGCGACGCCGGTCCGATCATCAGCGCAGCCGGCTCGGTGATCGAGGATCCGATCGCTGCCGCGAGCAGTTTGTTCGAGTCTTCTCCGGCCGGTGACATGAACGCGGTCGGACGTCCGGAACCGCACAATGAAGCGCCCGCCGACACACGCCAGGAAACAGGCGGCGAGCAGGTTCAGCCGGAGTCGCACGGCACCGCGCCGGAGTCGCTGCTCAGCGACTGGGATCTCCACCTCTTCAATGAGGGGACGCATCACAAACTTTGGGAAAAACTCGGCAGTCACATCGTGCCGGGCGGTGTGATGTTCTCCGTCTGGGCGCCGAATGCGGCAAGCGTCAGCGTGGTCGGCGATTTCAATGGCTGGAACACCGACGCGAATCCATTGCACCCGCGCGGTATGTCCGGCATCTGGGAAGGTTTCATTCCCGACCTCGGCCGCGGCGCGACGTACAAGTACCACATCCGCTCGCGCCACAATGGCTACAGCGTCAGCAAGGCCGATCCAATGGCCGTGCACCACGAGACGCCTCCCGCGACCGCCTCGAAGGTGTGGGACCTCGAATACGAATGGAACGACGCGGAGTGGATGCGCACGCGCCGCGAGCGCAATTCGTACGACTCTCCAATGTCGATTTACGAGGTGCATCTCGGCTCCTGGCGCCGCACCTCGGATGACGGCGGTCAGACCTGGCGCTCGATGAGCTACCGCGAGATCGCCCAGCCGCTCGCCGAATATGTCCAGCGGATGAATTTCACTCACATCGAGCTGATGCCGCTGCAGGAGCATCCGTTCTATGGCTCGTGGGGGTATCAGGGCACCGGCTATTTCGCGCCCACCAGCCGCTACGGCACGCCGCAGGATTTCAAATACCTCGTCGACGTACTGCACCAGCACAACATCGGCGTGATCATCGATTGGGTGCCGTCGCATTTTCCGAGCGACGAGCACGGCCTGTCGTATTTCGACGGCACGCACCTGTACGAGCACGAAGATCCGCGCAAGGGCTTCCAGCCCGACTGGGGCTCGCTGATCTTCAATTACGGCCGCAATGAAGTGCGCGCGTTCCTTCTGTCGAGCGCCCTCTACTGGCTCGACGAATATCACGCGGACGGCCTGCGGGTAGACGCGGTCGCTTCCATGCTTTATCTCGACTACTCCCGCAAGGCTGGGGAGTGGATTCCGAACGAATTCGGCGGACGGGAGAACATCGAGGCAATCTCGTTCCTGCGCCGCGTCAATGAGGACGTCTACAAGGTCTATCCGGACGTGCAGGTCATCGCCGAGGAGTCGACCGCGTGGCCGATGGTCTCGCGGCCGACGTACGTGGGCGGCCTCGGATTCGGCATGAAGTGGGACATGGGATGGATGCACGACACACTGCGGTATTTCTCGAAAGACCCGGTGCATCGCCGCTTCCACCACAACGACCTGACGTTCCGGATGATGTACGCGTTCACCGAGAATTTCGTGCTGCCGCTGTCGCACGACGAAGTCGTGCACGGCAAGGGCTCATTGATCGGAAAAATGCCGGGCGATGAATGGCGCCGCATGGCCAATCTGCGGCTGCTGTTCGCGCACATGTACGGCAATCCCGGCAAGAAGCTGCTGTTCATGGGCGGCGAGATCGCGCAGTACAAAGAGTGGAACCACGACGCCAGTCTGGAGTGGGACCTCCTGCATCAGCCGCTGCATGCGGGCATGAACCGCTGGGTCGAGGATCTCAATAAGGCCTATCGAGACATCCCGGCGCTGCACGAGCTCGACATGTCGCCGGACGGCTTCGAATGGATCGATTGCTGTGACACGGAGAACAGCATCGTCACAGTGATGCGTAAGTCGAAGTCGCGGCCGGACGAGGTGGTGGTCATTGCGCTGAATTTCACGCCGTTGCCGCGGCAGAATTACCAGATCGGCGTTCCGCGCGGCGGCCATTGGCGGGAAATCCTCAATAGCGACGCGCCGCTGTACGGCGGAAGCGGGCAGGGGAACATGGGCGGCGTCGATGCCGCGCCGATTCCGCTGCACGGCCGCCGCTGGTCGGCCACTGTGACGCTGCCGCCACTTGGTGCGATTTTTCTGATGTCGGAGAGCCAGGGCGCGGATGTTGCGACGCAGGACGACGACAGAGAGCAGGAACTTCAGGAGAGGTAGCGTGTCCGATACTCAGGCAACATCAGTTCCCGGCTCGGAGATGCATCCGCCGGCCGGGACTCAGGAATCGTCCGTATCCGCATTCGGCCTGCGTCTCGGCGCACGTCTGGTTTCAGAGAATCGCTGTGAGTTCCGCGTATGGGCTCCGGAGCGCGAGCGCGTCGAGCTGCACATTGTGGCGCCACAGGATCGCCGCGTTCCAATGCAGAAGACCGCGACCGGCTATCACGAGGCCACGGTCGACTGCGGCGAGGGGACGCGCTACATGTACGTCCTCGACGGCAACAGCGAGCGTCCCGATCCCGCATCACGCCTGCAGCCCGAGGGCGTGCATGGGCCTTCGGAAGTGGTCGGCGAGTCATTCGAGTGGAATGACGAAGGCTGGACCGGCATCGCGCTCGAGGACTACGTCGTTTACGAGCTGCACGTCGGGACGTTCACAGAAGAAGGGACGTTCGACGCAATCATTCCGCGTCTCGACGACTTGAAATCGCTCGGTATTACGGCCGTCGAGTTGCTGCCGGTCGCGCAATTTCCCGGCACCCGCAACTGGGGCTACGACGGCGTGTACGTCGGTGCGGCCCAGGAGTCGTACGGCGGACCGCGCGCATTGAAGCGGCTCGTGGACGCCTGTCACCAGCGCGGCCTGGCCGTTGTCCTGGACGTGGTCTACAACCATCTCGGCCCGGAGGGTAATTATCTCGGCGAGTACGGTCCCTATTTCACCGATCGCTACAAGACCCCGTGGGGCCTCGCGCTGAATTTCGACGGCGCGCGGAGCGACGATGTGCGCTGGTATTTCATTCACAACGCGCTGCAATGGGTCGACGAGTTTCACTTCGACGGGCTGCGCGTCGACGCTGTGCACGCGATCGTCGACCACTCGGCCGAACCGTTCCTGCAGGACATGTGTGAGGCCGTGCGCAACCGCGCGGCGGAGCTCGGCCGCCGCATTTACACGATCGCCGAAAGCGATCTGAACGACCCGCGGGTGATCTCACCGAAAGACGAATTCGGCCTCGCATTCGATACGCAGTGGGCGGACGATTTCCATCACTCGCTGCATACGCTCCTCACGCACGAGCAGGACGGCTATTACGCCGCCTTTCCGGTGAAGCCGAGCAATCTCGCGCGCCTGCTCACGACCGGCTATTTCTATACCGGCCAGCATTCCGCCTATCGCGGCCGTAAATACGGCCTGAAGCCGAAAACGCGCGACGGGGCGCAATTCGTGGTGTCGATCCAGAATCACGATCAGGTCGGCAACCGCATGCTCGGCGATCGCCTCGCCGGGCTGGTGTCGCCCGCTCAGGTCCGCCTCGGCGCCGCGGCCACAATCCTTTCGCCGTTCATCCCGATGCTGTTCATGGGGGAGGAGTACGGCGAAAAGCGGCCATTCCAGTACTTCACCTCGCATTCGGATCCCGCTCTCATTGAAGCCGTTCGTAAAGGACGCGCTGAAGAGTTCGATGATTTCGCGTGGCAGGGCGAGGCTCCCGATCCGCACGACGAGGAGACGTTCAACCGCTCGAAACTCGACTGGTCGGCGCGCGAGCGCGATGAACATCAGTCGATGTGGAACTTCTATCGGCAACTGCTCGCATTGCGCCGCGACACGCCGGCATTGCGCAGTCTCGATCTCGACGCGGTGCAGCCGACCGCGGACGACGAGAAGGGGGTGCTGTTGGTGCTGCGCGGCAGCGGCAATGATCAGGTGCTGGTGGCGTTCAACTTCAGCGACGCCGCCCAGACCGTCGACGCGCCACAGGGCTCCTGGAAAGCGCTTCTCGATACAGGCTCCTCGATCGGCGGCGGCACGATGACCATGCCTCCGCATTCGTTCGCCATCTGGGGCCGGGCGTCGTAAATGTTCCGCGTTCCGATCTCCACATACCGCATTCAGTTCAATGCCGACTTCACGTTCGAAGACGCCCGGAAAATCGTGGCCTACCTCGCGGAGCTCGGGATTTCCGACCTCTATTCGTCGCCGCTCCTCCGCGCTCGCAAGGGGAGTACGCACGGATACGACGTCGTCGACGCGACCGCGCTCAATCCGGAGCTCGGGACGCGCGAAGATTTCGATCGCCTGCACGAGGCGCTGCACGCGAATGAAATGGGCCTGCTGCTCGACATCGTCCCGAATCACATGGCCGCCAGCCATGAGAACGCGTGGTGGATGAGCGTGCTGGAGAACGGCGCGCAATCGCGCTATCTCCATTATTTCGACATCGACTGGCGCGACAATAAAGTCCTCCTCCCGATTCTCGGCAAGCCGTATGGCGAAGCGCTCGAGTCGGGCGAACTGAAGCTCGGCTTCGACGAGGAAGGCTTCTTCATCGCCTATTACGACAAGCGGCTGCCGGTTGCGCCGCAGTCGTACAAGATCGTGCTGCAGGAATGCGTGGAGGCGCTGCCGACGGAAGGGCCGGCCATTCAGGTGCGCGACATCGTCGCGAACGATGACGTGATCGCGAACAGCCGTTTCCTCAAGGACACGCTGTGGCGCGTCCGCGAGCAGTCGCAGACGTTCCGCAACGAGGTCGAAAAGGTCGTCGAGCGGTTCAATAGCGACTTCGACCTGCTCGACAAGCTGATCGACGCTCAGGCGTACAGGCTCGCGTACTGGCGCATTGCGAGCGAGACCATCAATTACCGCCGCTTTTTCGACGTCACCGACCTCGTTGGTGTGCGCGTCGAAAACCCCGAGGTGTTCGAAACCCGCAATGACCTCATCCTGAAACTCATTGCAGAGGGGAAGATCACCGGCGTGCGCATCGACCACATCGACGGTTTGTACGAGCCGGTGAATTACCTCACCAAGCTTCAGGTTCGCCTCGGCGAGCCCGCCACTGAAGAAGCGGAGCAGTTTTATGTCGTGGTCGAGAAGATCCTCGAGCATGGCGAAGAGTTGCCGGAGAACTTCCGTTGCGCCGGCACGACCGGGTATGACTTTTTGGATACCGCAAATGCGGTGTTCGTCGATCCGGCCGGACTTGGCGCCCTGACCGAGTTCTATCACCAGTACACCGGATTTTCCGCACCTTATGAAGACGTGGTCTACGAGCGGAAAAAGCAGGCCATCGAGCAACTGTTCTATGGTGAGATGCGTGCGCTCGGCAGCCATCTCGCGGCGCTCGCCGTCGCCGATCGCAATGCGCGCGATTTCTCGCCGAGCGAGCTCTCGACGGCATTGCTCGAGGTAACGGCCTGCATGCCGGTGTATCGCACGTATGTGCGCGAGGCGTCCGTTTCCGAGATCGACCGCGGGTACATCGAGCATGCCGTCGCGGAGGCGAGGAAGAGGGCGAAGCAGGTCGACGTGCGGCTGTTCAATTTCGTCGACCGCGTGCTGCTGCTCGACGTTCCGAAATACATTTCTACCGAGCGCGACAAATGGCTCGAGTTCGTGATGCGGTGGCAGCAGTTCACCGGCCGCGTCATGGCCAAAGGCGTGGAAGACACTGCCTTTTACAACTACAACCGCCTGATCTCACTCAATGAAGTCGGCGGCGAGCCGGGGCGAGGCAGCGATTTCGATCCTGTTGCCGATCTGCATGAGCGGAATGAGCGGATCGCGCGCAGCTGGCCGAACACCATGAACGCCACGTCGACGCACGACACCAAACGCGCCGAGGACGTGCGGGCGCGCATCAGTGTCCTGTCCGAGATTCCGGAGCAGTGGCAGCGCGAGGTGCGGAAGTGGACCCGCGCCAATGAGTCGCTGAAGCGCGACGGCGCGCCTGATGCCAACGAGGAACTGCTGATTTACCAGACCCTCGTCGGTATGTGGCCGCTCGATGAAGCGGACCGCGCCGACGTCCCGGACCGCCTGCGCGCGTTTCTCGAGAAAGCGGCTCGCGAGGCGAAGACACACTCGAGCTGGCTCGAGCCGAATGCGGACTATGAAAAGACGCTACAGGACTTCGCCGTCGCAGTCATTGAGAATCCGCCGTTTCTCGAGTCATTCACCCGTTTCCACAAACGCATTGCGTTCCACGGCATGCTGAATTCGCTTTCGCAGGTGGTATTGAAGGTCTGCAGCTCCGGGTTGCCTGATTTTTACCAAGGCTCGGAGATGTGGGACTTTAGCCTTGTCGACCCCGACAATCGGCGCCCTGTCGATTATGAGAAGCGGATGGCCGCCTTGAAGAAAATGCCGTCGCCGCAGGCACTGATGCGCGGCTGGAGCGACGGCCGGATCAAGCTCTTCACCACCGCCCGCTGTCTGGCCGTGCGCACCCGGAACGCCGACGCATTTCGCGGCGCCTATCGCGCCGTCGATACCGGTACGCCCAACGCGCTCGCCTTCACCCGCGGCTCGGATGACGTCCTCGTATGCGTCCCCCGCCTCACTACTCAGCTCGGAAAAAGCTTCCCTGTGGGCGAGGTGTGGGGCGATCGCACCCTCGATATCGGCGGGCACTGGAAAAACGCATTTACCGGCGAAACCATTGAAGGAGATCGCCTCGCATTACGCGACGTATTTGAGGCGTTTCCGGTGGCGGTGTTGGAGAAGGTGTAAGAGTCGAACAGACCGGACAAGCCGACGCTCCGTCATCGACTGCGCTCCGCAGTGGAGGACAGGCAATCCTGCCTGTCCTTCTTTGTTACCGTCGTCACCAGGCCCTTCGCGAGGTACGTCTAAGAGCGTTTAGAAGCGGCCTTTCGTGCGTATCGCAGCTTCACGTTCTCGACGCCGACCGCCGCCATGAAGCCAGCGGCAGCGGCCGTCGTACCACCGAACAACTGCGCTATCGGCCACATCGACGCGCCGCCGCCGGTGTACGGTAAGAAGTATTCGCAATAGAGCAGATAGGCAAGAAACGTAAGCCATGGCACGGCAGCACCCGCAACTCTCGCACGCCAGCCGGTGAGGGTCGCGCCCGCGATGGCGCCGAGAGCCGCGGAGCCGCCGATCAGACCAAGCCACTGAAGCATGAGTGGAATCTACCCGATCCCCCTTCGCTCGACGCGAACGGCGTGGCTGGAGGAGAGGCAAGCCTGCTTTCCCGTTCGTCGCGGATCTCCCGAGCGGCAGGATTGCCTGTCCTCCACTTGGACCGTGCGAGTTTTCCCCTCATGTACGGCACGCCGGCCGTCTCGAGCGCGCGCTGAATTTTGCGAAAAACCTGTTCGACGCTCATCGGAGGGCGTGTCGATCGGGATACAGCACTGCGATCAGCAGCTGCTGTATCTCATCGTCCGACGCAGTGGGGTTTCTGAGGCGTGCTCCGGCTACGGCCAGGCGTCTTGCGAAGTCACTCATCTCGATTGCGGCTGCAAGTCTCTGTGCCGGCGTGTGTGCTTGATGAATTGCGTCCTGCATGGCTTGCACGCCCGGTGTTACATCCGCTGATCGCATGGCTGTTCAAGACGTTAGCACAGTGTCCGCGCCGCTCACGCCGCCGTGCGATTGCGGCCGAAAATCATCTTTCCCACGATCGCGACGACAACCACCGGCGCCCACACCCAGCGCATTTCGCTGAACAAAGTCGCCAGTCCGCGACCACTGAAGAATCCTGCTCCGATTGGTGAGACGCGGATTGGGGTCCAGGGGAAGAAGTAGCGTTCATTGGAGAACGGCGAGAAGAAAGCCACTCCCAGTCCGCCGTCGGTCATTGCGTCGAGGGTTGCGTGGGACATGGCGCAGAGGAAGAGGAAGGTGAAGGTTGCGCGCCGGTGCTGGCGGTCGCGGATGAGCATTGTGCCGATAGCTGCGACGATCAGCGCGAAGACAATGGAATGCGTGAAGCCGCGATGACCGAGCGGGTGGTGGTACGGAATGCCGAGCGCGAACGCGGCCACGTCCGCATCCGGCAGGATCGTCAGCGCAGCGCCGGTGAAGGCCGCGCGACGCGGCACGCGCGGGAACCACGTCTTCAGCAACGCGACCAGCGGGTGCGTGATGATGGTCGGCATCAGAGCCTGCCGGTGAGCGTGGCGAGGCGGCGGAGGCGGAGTGCGCTGTCGTGGGTGAGCGCGCCGGGCGGGAGGCGCCAGCTCCAGTTGCCGTCGCCGGCGCCGGGGGTGTTCATGCGCGCGTCGCTGCCGAGGGAGAGGATGTCCTGCACCGGCACGATCGCGGTCTCGGCAACCGAGGTGTAGGCGGTGCGGATGAGGCCCCACGCAATGTCTTCGGCGTTCGTGCAGCCGAGGTATGCGAGCGCGTTCTCGCGCTCCTCGGCGCTCGCGTGCTCGAACCATCCTTGCGCGGTGTCGTTGTCGTGCGTGCCGGTGTAGGCGACGGTCTGCGGATCGTAGCGATGCGGCAGGTGAGGGCTGTCGTTCTGCGCGAATGCGAACTGCAGGATTTTCATCCCCGGCAGGCCGATGCTGCGCCGCAGCTCGTGCACGTCTTCGGTGATGAAGCCGAGGTCCTCGGCGACGAGCGGCAGCTCGCCGAGTGCCGTCCGCAGCGCGTCGAAGAGCGCGATTCCGGGACCGGGCATCCAGCGTCCATGCACCGCGGTCGGCTCCTCGGCGGGGATTTCCCAATACGCCGCGAAGCCACGGAAATGGTCGAGGCGAATCACGTCCGCCAAGCGGAGATTCGTGCGGACGCGGGCGACCCACCAGCGGAAATCGTTTTCGCGCATCACGTCCCAGCGATAGAGCGGATTGCCCCAGCGTTGGCCGGTCGCGCTGAAGTAATCGGGCGGCACTCCGGCCACGACCGTCGGCATGCCGCGCTCGTCGAGTTGGAACAGATCGCGATTCGACCAGACGTCCGCGCTGTCGCCGGCGACGTAAATCGGAACGTCGCCCATGATGCGGATGCCGCGCGCGCGCGCAGCCTCGCGCACCACTTCCCACTGCTTGAAGAACGTGAACTGCACGTACTCCCAGAAGCGGAGATCGTCCGCGTGTGCCTTCTTCGCGCGCGAAAGTGCCTTTGCGTCGCGTGCAACAAATTCAGGCGACCACTCCCACCACGGTCCGCCGCCGGCGCGCTCTTTCAGGGTCATGTAGAGCGTGTAGCCATGCAGCCACTCGCGTTGCTCCGCGCCGTTCACGAACGCCTCGAGCGCGGCACGTTGCTCCGCCGTTGCACGCTCCTGAAAACGCTTCCACGACGTACGCAGCAGCGCCATCTTGTACGGCTCGACGGAGGCGAATTCGACGTGCTCGTCGGAGAAGCGCGGAAGGTCTGCGACGTCGTCGGGATCGAGCAGCTCTTCCTGCAGCAGTCGCTGCGGAGAGATGAGCATCGGATTGCCGGCGAACGAGGAGAGGCAGCCGTACGGCGAGGCGCCATAACCGGGCGGATTCAGGGGCAAAACCTGCCAGATGCGCATTCCGGCGCTCTGCGCCCAATCGAGAAATCCGATCACTTCGTCGCCGAGCTCGCCGATCCCGTAACTACCGGGAAGCGACGTCGGATGGAGCAGAACGCCGGCGGCGCGAAGACCTTCGGCGGGGATAGGGGAAGACGTGTGCATTGCGCGACGGAGAATCTATCTCAAACCGCGGATGCGCCGGCCGGCGTCAGCGACAATTTGTCGCCGAGCGCGTCGAAGAGGTCGAGCCATTCGCGCGTTCGTTCGCTGCGCGACGAGGCCTCGATGGCGGGACGGACGGTGCCGCGCAGCCGGTAATAGCGGTTTTGCACGCCGCGCAAATCGACCTGCAGCTCGGCGGCGGTGATGACGTCGATGACGCTCTCGAGCAGCTCCAGCCGATCGAGTGCCTCGGGGCGCTCGCGGAAGCGATCGGCGGCGCGCTCCGCGGCGGCGCGGAAAGCCATCAGCGTCGCTTCGTCGAGCGTGACCCCTTCGTCGCGCGCCTCGCGCAGCCGCGCCTCGATCTCGGCGGTCGCACCGAGCTCCTCGTCGAGCAGCCGGCGAATCTGCAGATTGAGGTCGAACTCCGCCGCCGTCTGCAGCACCTTCGGCACCGGGATGCCGAGGCGCGTGTGGAAACGCATCAGAGGATCGTAGCGCTCGTGCAGTTGACGGAACGCCGACTCCGCCTCTTCCAGCGTGGCCAGAATCAGCTCGTGCAGCACGCGTCGCTGCTCGTCGCGGAAGAGCGAGCGGATCGAGATCGGCATCGCGCCGAAATACGTATCGAGGAGGCGGATCACGGTCGGGATGCCGCCCGGCTCCATCGCGTTCGCGAGCTGTTTGCGCAGCGAGTCGTAATCCTCCGGCTCTCCGGCCGGGCGGACGCCGCCGGTCAGCTCCGTCTCGCCGAGGTGCAGCGTTGCGAGCTCGAAGGACGCGGTCTCGTGCGTGATCGTCGAGCGCACCGTGATCGAGCCGATGGCGAGACGCGCGCGTCCCGCTTTGTGCAGCTCGAAATCGCGGCGCGTGACCTGATAGCAGTAGACGCGCGCCTCCGCTTCGAACGTGTCGAACAGCGACAGCACCGCGTAATGCGCGGCCACGCGGGCCAGATCGAGCCGGGCCGGGATCACCTCGCGCTCGTAGATCTGGCGTGCAGTTCCACGGTCCGCGATGTTGCTGCGCGCGGCGGTGATGCGCTCGATGAACTCCGGCTCCAGCTTCACGTTCGCGGCGCGCTCGGCGAGCTGAATCACGCGAGCCGCGTAATGCAGCACCTGCACGGTTTCGATGCCCGAGATGTCGCTGAAGAACCAGCCGCAGCTCGTGTACATCAGCATCGCGTTGCGCTGCATCTCCAGCAGCTCGAGGACCGGTGTGAGCGGTGCGCCGGGGAGCGCGTGTTTCCTGATGAAGCGCTGCACCGATTCATCGGAGCGGTCGAGGATCACGTCGATGTAATCCTCGCGCGCGGCCCAGGGATCGCGCAGCAGCGGCGCGCCGGCGGTCTCGAAAATTTCGACGGTCAGATCGCGGAGCCAGTCCAGCGCATCGCGCAACGGCGCGCGCCACTGCTGATTCCAGCCGGCGCCCGCGCCGGTATTGCAACCGCAGTCGCTGCGCCAGCGCTCGATGCCGTGCGAGCAGCTCCATGCCGTGCGCTCGACGATCTGCACCTCGTGCGTCGGCGGATTCATCTCCAGTTGCTCGCCGTAATTCGTCAGCACCGCGAGACTCTGTTGCTCGATGAGCTGCAGCGCGTACGCGAGCGCCATCTCGCCGTAGCGGTGGTGATGTCCGTACGTCTCTCCGTCCGTGGCGATGTTCACGACCTGCGGATGCGTGCGTGTATCGCTGAACGCACCGGCCAGCCTGTGCGCGAGATTTTCTCCGCGTGCAAGGAGCTGTTCGAATGCCACCGCGCGCGAGATCGGACCGTCATAAAAGAACACGGCGATGCTGCGTCCCGACGGCAGCGGACAGAGGTACGGCATGGTCGGATCGATGTGTCCGCGCGACGTGCTCCATTCC
>DASVRB010000058.1:0-1587 GCA_036388835.1 Thermoanaerobaculia bacterium
GGCCCGACGAAGGGACAGGCAGGATTGCCTGTCCTCCACTCAGAGGGCGAGCAGGTCGTCTTCGGTGAAGAAGGTCGTCGGCTTGTGGCGAGATCCGCGGATCTCGATCACCCCGCAGACATAGGTGGAGGACAGGCAATCCTGCCTGTCCTCTTTGGCCGACGGAGGGACAGGCAGGATTGCCTGTCCTCCACTCAGAGCGCTCGGAGGTCGTCTTCCGTATCGATGTCTATCGCCGCGGGCTCGAAGGCGACGGTCCGCGTGACGTCGCGATATCGCTCGATCACTGCGCGTGCGCCGCGATCGCCGCGCAACGCGAGGAGCTCCGGAATGAGCTCCGGCGCGAAGATGGCTGGTACGCCGGCGATGCCGTTGTAGAGCGTCGCAACGATCGGCGCATCGATCGCAATCAACGCGCGCAAATGTTCGGCGGTGATGAGTGGTTGATCGCACAGCGTGATCAGCAGACGCGCCTCGCCTGCTGCATTCACTCCCGCACGGATCGACGAAGCGATTCCTTCGTCCGCATCGGGATTGTTGTCGCGCGTCACGACGATCACGTCGTCCGCCACTTCGCGCGCCACGCGCTCGGCGCGCGCGAGCAGCGTTTCACCGCGATAGACGATGGTTTGCTTCGGTCTGCCGAGGCGTGAGGAAGAGCCGGCGGCGAGAACGATCGCGACTAGACGCACGTCTCTGCTGGCGCGAGCGGCTCGTGAATCGGCGCGTTCAACGCGCGCAGCGGACGTGCAGAGCGGCGATTGAGCACGGCCTGAATCTCGGCCACGATTGCGAGCGCGATCTCGTCCGGCGTCTCGCTGCCGAGGTCGAGACCGATCGGGCTGTGCACCCGCGCGTCGTGCTGCACGCCGGCTTCGACGAACAACTCCTCCCCGCGCGATTTCGGCCCGAGCAGACCGATGTACGCGAGCTGCGATCGCATCAGCCGCGGCAACAGCTCGACGTCGCGCTGGAAGTTGTGCGTCATCACCACGGCCGCGTCGTACTCGGATACGTCGACCGGCTCGCGCGTGGTGACGACGTCGGCGCGCCAGCCGATCTGCTGTGCGAGGCGCACCACCGGCTCGACGTCGGCGCCGCCGCCGAAGATGACGAGCGCGCGCTGCGGACGAATGAGCTCGAGCAGCACCTCGCCGTTCGGCAACGTGGTGGTCCACTCGACCGGCTCGCGTCCGTTCCAGCGAAACTCGAGCATGCGCGACGGATGCGCGGCGTCGAACGGCTCGACGAGAAGATCGAGAATCCCGCGGCAGCCGAGGCCGAGCCCGAACACGACGTCGGAAGGCTGCGTCGAATCGTAGGAAACGATGCGCGGCTGCATGTCGGCGAGCCACGGCCGAATGCGCTCGGCGAGATCCTTCTCCAGACACCCGCCACTGATCGCTCCAAACGCCTGCCCGTTCTCCGCGATCACCGCCCGCGCCCCCGCCCGCCGATACGTCGAGCCGGTCGTCCGGATGACCGTGACGACCACCCCGCGCGCAATCGTGCGGCAAGCGTGGAGGACTTTTTCGAGCTCGTGCATTTTTGGGGGTGCCTCGGTTCCTCGGTTCCGCGGTTCCTCGG
>DASVRB010000059.1:0-2099 GCA_036388835.1 Thermoanaerobaculia bacterium
CCGACCACCGACAACATCAAGCAACAACCGAACAACCAGAAGTACAGGCCCATAGAATACGAACGTGCGTCTCCTCTTCCTCGGCACTCCTGAATTTGCGGTTCCGGCGCTGGACGCGGTGCATCGCGAGCATGAAATCGCGATGGTGGTGGCGCAGCCGGACAAGCCGGCTGGTCGGGGGATGAAGATGCAGGCGCCGGCGGTGGCGGTGCGGGCGCGCGAGCTTGGGTTGCCGCTGTTGCAGCCTCCGAAAATTCGCGATGCCGCGGTGCTCGAGCAGATGCGTGCGGTCGCGCCGGACCTCGGGATCGTCGTCGCGTACGGGAAGATCCTTCCGGCCGCATTGCTCGAAATCCCGAAGCATGGATTTCTGAACATCCACGGCTCCGTCCTTCCGCAGTGGCGCGGCGCGGCGCCGATCCAGCGCGCGATCGAGGCGGGCGATCGGCTCACCGGCGTGACGATCATGCGCGTCGACGAGGAGCTCGATCACGGCCCGATGCTGTCGATCGAAACGCTCGAGATCGAGGCCGACGAGCGCACGCCCGGTCTCGCAAAACGGCTGTCGGCGCTCGGCGCGGAGGCGCTCCTGCCGGTGCTGCGCGACCTCGAGCGCGGCACGCACACCGAGACGCCGCAGGATCACGCGCGCGCCACCATCGCCCGCAAAATCGAGAAATCGGAAGGGGCGGTCACGCTCGAAGAACCCACCGCCACGATCTACAACCGCTTCCGCGCCTTCGATCCGTGGCCCGGCATCTCTATCGGCAGCGGCGGCGAGGCCATCAAGCTGACCGAGATTCGTCCTGCCGAAGGGAGCGCCTCGCCGCGCACCGTTCTTTCCATCGAAGAAGACGTCGTGATCGCCACCGCCGACGGCGCGATTCGCATTCTCGAGATGCAGCGCGCCGGCAAACCGCGCACCCCGGCCGGAGCGGTTGCGCGCGGCCTCGGCTGGCGCGTCGGTAGCGCGCTGCCATGACCGAACGGGAGCGCGCGCTTGATCTCCTGCAGCGCATCGAGCGCGAGTCGCTTTACGCCTCGCTCCTGCTCCTCGGCGAGAGCGGTTTCGTGCGCACGGTGGTGCTCGGCGTCTTGCGCTGGCGCTCGCGCCTCGACGTTGCGATCGCCGAGCTCGCGCAGCGTCCGATCAAGAAACTCGATCCGCCGGTCGTCGACGCGTTGCGCATCGGCCTCTATCAGCTGCTCTACATGAACAACGTCGCCGCGCACGCGGCGGTGTCGGAGAGCGTCGACCTCGCGCCGAAACGAGCGCGCGGCTTCGTGAACGCGATTCTCCGCAGTGCGACGCGCAAACCGCCGTCCGAGCCGCGCGATCCTGCCACGCGCACCGCGCATCCCGAATGGCTGCTCGCGCGATGGTCGCGTGCATTCGGAGCGGAGCGCGCGACGCGCATCGCGGAAGCGAATCAGGAGCTGTCGTATCCCGACGTGCTGTCGCGCAACGGCGCCGCGCCGCCCGATGCGATCGCGTCGGAGCTCGTGCCCGACGTCTACAAACTGCACGGCTCGAGCGCCGAGCTCGCGCGCAACGACTTCTATCCGATGGATGAAGGAAGTGCCGTCATCGCCGCGATCGCGCGTGCGTGCGGCGACGACATTCTCGATCTCGCCGCCGCGCCCGGCGGCAAGACGCTGTACATGGAGCACGCCGGCGCGCACGTGGTCTCGAACGACGTGTCGTTGTCGCGATTGCGTCCGCTGCGCCACGCCCGCACGGTGGTGAGCGACGGTCGGCAGCCGCCGTTCGCGCGCGAATTCGAAGTCGTGCTGCTCGATGCGCCGTGCAGCGCGACCGGCACCATCCGCAAGAACCCCGAGATCAAGTGGCGTCTCAACCACAGCGACTTTGCAGTCTTCGCGAAACTGCAGCGCGAGCTGCTGCAGAGCGCGATGCAGCTCGCTGATAAGTACGTCGTCTATTCGACCTGCTCGCTCGAGCCGGAAGAAAACGACGCGGTGGTCGAAGGATTCGCACGCGAGGACATCGCGCAGTTCGTTCCCGCCGGTGCGAAGAAATGGGTGGAGAACGGGGTGTTGCGGCTCACGCCCGAGTCGGGCGCGGACGGGTTCACGGC
>DASVRB010000060.1:0-3744 GCA_036388835.1 Thermoanaerobaculia bacterium
GAGTCAAAGCGGCGACTGGCGTCGCCGCACTCCAAACTAAACCGGTTCGACGAGCTCGTTCCGTGCGCCTGCGCGTCAAACACGTCGCTGCCGCCGAGAGGCGCGACCCGCGTCAACGTGCCGCGCTTTTACGACGCGGAGGAGTACGGGCCCAAAGTGGCCGAAGTCTGCATTAGTTTGGAGTGCGGCGACGCCAGTCGCCGCTTTGACTCGCTAAGACAGTGAAAGCGGCGACTGGCGTGGCCGCACTCCAAATTAGTGCAGGAACATCGGCATGCCGAGGACTTCGGCCACTTTCGGCCGGTACTCCTCGGCGTCGTAGAAGCGCGGCACGTCGACGCGCTTCTGACCTTCGCCCGTCACCATCAGCGGCACGGCCGTGTAGCGGCCACCGACCACGCCCACCATCACGCCGGACTCGCCGCGGCGCAGCAGGTCGGCGGTGAGCGAGCCGAAGTTTTTCGCGACGATCAGATCGAGCGAATCGGGGGCGCCGGAGCGCATGAGGTAGGCGAGGCGCTGGTAGATCACTTTGTCGCCGCCGCGCTTCTCGAGATGGTCGGCCAGGACGCCGCCGATGCCGCCGAGTTTGCGCTGCCCGGCCGCGTCGGCGGGACCGCTTTCAACGCGCCGTCCGGCCGTGGTCTGCGCCCCTTCCGAGATCGCGACGACCGCGTAATTGCTGGGGTTGTCGGCCTTGTCGCGCGACAGCATTTCGTACACGAGCTCGGGATCGAACGGCACCTCCGCGATGAGGGCGCGATCGACGCCGGAGAGGTACGAGCCGAGGAGGCAGGTCTCGCCGGAGTTGCGTCCGAACAGCTCCACGATCAGGAAGCGCTCGTGCGAGCCTGCGCTGGTGCGGAGATCGTTGATGTGCATCACCGCGCGCGTCACCGCGGTCGAGAAGCCGAGGCAGTAGTCGGTGCCGAAGACATCGTTGTCCATCGTCTTCGGCATCGCGATCAGCGGAACGCCTTCCTCGTGCAGACGGCGCGCGAACGTCAGCGTGCCGTCGCCACCGAGCGCGACCAGCGCGTCGAGGCGGAGGAACTCGATCGCTCGCAGTGCCGCGGACGTGAGGTCGTAGCGGCCGCGATCGTCGGGCGCGCCCATGTCCGAGGCGAGATGCGGCGGAACCTGTTCGCGTTTGCTGATCGACGGATTCATCCGCGACGTGTGCAGGATCGTGCCGCCGGTGCGGTCGATCGCGCGCGTCAGCACGCGCGTGAGCGGGAGCATCCAGGCCGAGTTGTCGGCGGACGCATCAGGAATGATGTTGACGAGTGAGGCCCAGCCGCGACGGAGGCCGATGACCTCGCACGGCTCGTCCAGCATGCGCCAGACGAAGGCCTTGATTGCGGCGTTGAGTCCGGGGACGTCGCCGCCGCCGGTGAGGATTCCGATTCGTTTCACTGGAGTCGCGCTCGTGCGGCCTCTTCCCCTTCCGGGAAGAACACCACTTTCAACGCTTCATGGCGATCGAATTTCGCCAGCCCCTCGTGAAACTCGTGTAACGAATCGTAGGTCGCCTGCACGATCCACTCGACGTCGAGGCCGGAGCGTAGCATGCCGAGCATCCGCTGCCACGTCGTGTACATGCGCCGGCCGATGATGCCGTGCATCGTGACGCCTTTGAAGATGACGTTGCGCGTGTAGTTGTCGATGGTGACGGAGTGGCCGGCAGGCAGGCCGAGCAGCGAAAGTGTGCCGCCCATGCGGACGATGTCGAGGCCGAAATTGATCGCGGCGCCGGAGCCCGACATCTCGCAGACGACGTCGACGCCCACACCGTCCGTGAGCGCATCGACCGCTTTCTTCACCTCGGCGGGATCGGTCGTGCGGACGTTGAACGCATGCAGGTTCGCGAAGTTGCGCGACGCCGCCCAGCGGCGTGCGGTCTCGAGCGCGTGATCGCTGACGTCGGTGACGATGACGATCGACGCGCCGCTGTGCTCGGCGATCGCGGCCGACATCGCGCCGATCGGACCGAAGCCGGTGATCGCGACCGACTTGCCGGCCAGATCGACCACCTGCGTCGTGTGCACGGCGTTGCCGAGAGCGTCGAGAAACGCGCCGACGCGCGGTGGGATGAAGCGGGGGAGCTTGATCACATTCGAGGCCGGCACCTTCACGAACTCCGCGAACGCTCCGTCCGAATCGAGGCCGTAGATTTTCGTGCGGACGCAGATGTGACCGTCGCCGGCGCGGCACTGATAGCACTCGCCGCAGATGATGTGCATCTCGGCCGAAACATAGTCGCCGACCTGCAGCAGCCCTTCGTGCGAGCGCTCGGCGCCGGGGCCGAGCTCCTCGATGAAGCCGCAGAATTCGTGGCCGTAGACGCGCGGCGGCTGCACCTTTGCGCGGATCGAAGGATCCCAGTGATAGATGTGCTTGTCGGTCCCGCAGATGGCGGCGCCGGCCACGCGAATCAATGCTTCGCCGGGGCCGGGTTTCGGGACCGGGCAATCGCGGATTTCGGTCCCATCCGGACCGTCGAGAGGAGCGGATTTGACGACTGCGATCATCGGGCGGCGGATGCTATCACGCTGTTTCTGCGACGCCAGACGCGGCGCAACGAGCGCAATGCGAACGAGCTCCAGTACTCGACGCGCGGCGCCGGCTCGACGGGATGCGCGCGCGTCTGTTTCGGCACGTCCGCGAGAAATTGCGTGAGTGCCCAGATCAGCGTGTCGGGATCGCGGAGGTAGAGATCTTTGTGCAGTCCGCCCTCGATCGAATGAATTTGTTTCGGCGCCTTGCACGCATCGAAGATCTCGTGCGCCATCCAGCAGGGGATGACCTCGTCGTCGGTGCCGTGCAGCACGAGCAGCGGCACGTCGAGCCTGCGAATCACGCGCAGCGTGTCGAACAGCTTTCGTGCAAAGAGATGCAGCGGCACGCGTGGATGCAGCACGCGGGTGAGGCTCGGCAGCGAGGTGAACGTCGACTGCAGGATCAGCGCGTCGAATGAATGACGCCGGATCACCTGCGCCGCGACCGCGCCGCCGAGGGAGAAACCGTAGAGGATCGAGGGAAGGTGCTTCGGGCGGAGCGAGTCGTGAAAGCGCGCCGCGGTGATGCCGTCGCCGATGACGCCGCCATACGTCGCGCTGCCGCTGCTTTTGCCGTAGCCGCGGTAATCGAAGAAGAGAATGCTGAGGCCGGAAGCGAGGAGATGCGGAATGATGTCCGCGCTGACCGTGAGGTTGCCTTTGTTGCCGTGACAGAAAAGGCCGCTCGCCACCGGCTTGTCGGCGCGGCAGTACCAGGCGTGCAGCGTCTCGCCGTCGGGCGTCTCGATCCAGTGCTCTTCGACCGCGTGCGCGGGGATGCCGTAATCAGCCGGATCCCAGCTCTTCACCGGATCGGGTGAAGGCTCGAACATCTTCGCGTGCCGAAACGAGCGCAACGCGAGCTCCGCCGCGACGATCGCAGCGCCGCCGACAACGAGTTTTCGCGCGCGCACGAGGGAGAAGGGAGCAAGAGTGTTGCCGCGTCGTAGCTGTGGAGCGGCGGGTTCTTAGGCCGCCGTTCCTGGGAGGGAGGGGAAGAGTGTCGCGCGCCACCCGCCCAGGTCCCTCGCTACGCTCGGGATGTCATAAGAGCAACACGACATAAGAGCAACACGACCGCCGTCGCTACTCGTCCATCATGCCGAGGTGCCGCACATCCACCTGCCGCACACCGGGCAACGAGACGAGGCGCTCCTCGGGCATCGTCAGATCGACGCCGGCCGGG
>DASVRB010000061.1:0-8315 GCA_036388835.1 Thermoanaerobaculia bacterium
CACTTTGACGTGGTACGTCTTGACCGAGCCGTGTTTCGGATGCGCGACCTTGAACGCGAGATCGCCGTCGTTGGTCAGCAGGATCAGACCTTCCGAATGAAAGTCGAGACGCCCGACCGGATAGATGCGCTCGCGCACACCTTTGACGAGATCGATCACGGTCTTGCGGCCCTGCGGGTCTTCGACCGTGGTCATCACTTCTTTCGGTTTGTAGAGAAGGATGTAGCGATGGGTCTCCGGCCTGGTGATCAGTTTGCCGTCGACTTTGATGTGATCGTGAATGGGGTCGGCTTTCGATCCGAGCTCGTCGACGACGCGCCCGTTCACCGTTACGCGCCCTTCACGGATCATCGCCTCCGCTTCTCTTCGCGATGCGAAACCAGCGTGCGCAATGATCTTCTGCAGTCGCTCGAGTTCCATCAAATTTCGTTCTTTTCGGTGCCGGGCGATTCTAACTGAGTTTCATCGGTCGCACCGGCCACTTGCTCTTCGAAAGTCGTGCCTTGCTCGGTCTCTTCGGCTTGTGGTGATTCGTTTGATTCGAGTTCCTCGGTTCCTCGGGGTTCCTCGGAGTTCCTCGGAGTGTGTTCGTTCGAAGACTCTTCATTAGAAGACTCTTCGTTCGATGACTGTTCGACGGTTGTCGCCGCTGCATCATTCGTCTCTTCGATGATGCCTTCGCCTGTCGGCTCGGGTGCGGCGTTGATCGCGGCGACGAGATCTTCGTTGATGCTCTCGCCGATGAGATCACCGAATTCTTCGAGACGCGGCAGATCGCGAATGTCGTTGAGACCGAAGTGCACCAGAAAGTCTTTGGTGGTGCGATAGAGGAACGGCGAGCCGACGACGTTCTTGCGTCCGGCGACGCGGATCATGCGGCGCTCGAGGAGCGTACGAATGGAGCTGCTCGAGTTGACGCCGCGAATGTCCGAAACCTCGGGGGCCGTGATCGGCTGGCGGTACGCCACGATCGCGAGCGTCTCGAGCGCGGCGAGGGAAAGGCGGTTCTCCCCTTTCTTCGCGAAGTACTTCTTGAGGATCGCGTCGTGCTCGGCGCGCGTGGTGAGGCGCCAGCCGCCGGCGGCCTGTTCGAGCATGAAGCCGCCCAGCCGCTCGTCGAGGTTGCGTTTGATCTCTTCGAGCTGCACGCTCACCGCGTCCTTCGCTTCGTCGAGCGACTCCGCGAGATCGTCCACGCGCACGGGATCGCTGGAGAGAAAGAGGATGGCCTCGAGGGCCGCGCGTAATTCGGTTGCTTCCATTGCCATTCAGTTCACCAGGTGAATCAGTTCCTCGGAGTTCCTCGGAGTTCCTCGGCATATCCCCTCCGAGGAACTCCCGAGGAACTCCGAGGAACCGAGGAACTCTTCTAAGAATTATCGAACAGCGCGAACGTCGCCTCGTCAATCTCCGTCGCGGTGTTGTTGATCAGGATCTCGCCGAAGATGGCGCCCTGCTGCAGCGCGATGCCGCCGAGGCGGACGAGCTCCAGCATGCCGAGGAAGACGGCGATCAGCTCATTGCGATCGCGGCCTTCGAGAAACCACTGCAGACGCAGCGGCGCTTTCTCGCGCAGCTTCGTGTAGAGCTCGCGCATCTTGTCCGAGACTTTGTGCGTGACGCGGTGCAGCTCCATCGCCTGCGGATGATTGAGACGATAGCGGCTCAGCGCGGTGCGGAACGCGTCGACGAGATCGAACAGGCCGACGTCGCTCATGTCGATCTCGTTCGGCTCGTCGCCGCCGGGCGGCGAAACGCGCGGACGCGCCCACATGCCCATGCGCAGCACATCGAGCTCTGCGAACGACTCCGCGACCGCTTTGAACCGCTGGTATTCGACGAGGCGATCGACGAGCTCTTTGCGCGGGTCGTCCAGCTCGTCGGACGCGCTCTCGTCGCGCGGCAGGAGCATGCGCGACTTGATGTTGATCAGCACCGAGGCCATGTAGATGTAGTCGGCCGCGATATCGAGGTCGAGCTCCGTCATCGCGTCGAGGTACGCGTTGTATTGATCGGTGATGAGCAGGATCGGGATGTCGTAGATGTCGATCTCGTGCTTCTTCAGCAGATGCAGGAGGAGATCGAGCGGGCCATGAAAGCTCGGCAGCGTGACTTTGTATGCGGTGGTGTCGAGCTCCGGCTCCTGCTCGACCGGTTTCGATGCGACCGCCGCCGGTTCCGGATCCGCTGTCATCGTGAGCCCCGAAGAGGGCGAAGGACCCCCATCGCCCGAGGCAGGGGGTTCTTCGCCGTCTGCGCGGCTCAGAATGACAGGTGTGTCGTCCCTCTCCTCGCTCATGCGCGCAGCTCGGGGTAATCGATCTTCATCGCCGCGCGCACCAGCTCCATCGTTTCGGCGGCGCGCTCGCGCGCTTTTGCGTTGCCGGCGCGGAGCGCGTCCCAGACGATGCTCGGGTCGCGGTCGATCTCTTCACGGCGCGCGCGCAGCGGTGCGAGGCGCTCGATGATGATTTCGGTCAGCAGCTTCTTGTCCTGCACGCAGCCGATCTGCGCGGTGCGGCATTCGTGGTCGACGCGCTCGATGGTCGCGTCGTCCGAGAAGAGCTTGTGGAACTGGAAGAGATTGCAGATGTCGGGATTGCCAGGATCGCTGCGACGGACGCGATTCGGGTCGGTGAACATCGTCGAAACGAGCGTGCGGATGTCGTCCGCGCTCGCGGTGAGCGGGATGGTGTTGCCGTACGACTTCGACATCTTTCGCCCGTCGAGGCCCGGCACTTTCGGCGTCGCAGTAAATAGAGGTTGCGGCTCGGGGAAAACGTCGCCGTAGAAATTGTTGAAGCGGCGGACGATCTCGCGCGACAGCTCGAGGTGCGAGGCCTGGTCTTCACCGACCGGCACGAAGCCGGCCCTGTAAACGACGATGTCGGCGGTCTGCAGCAGCGGATAGCCGAGGAAGCCGTACGTGTTGAGCTCTTTGTCCTGAAGCTGTTGCTGCTGATCCTTGAACGTCGGCACGCGCTCGAGCCACGGCAGCGGCGTGACCATCGACAACAGCAGATGCAGCTCCGCATGCTCTTTCACTTCCGACTGCAGAAAGAGAACGCAGCGGGCGGGATCGAGACCCGCGGCCATCATGTCGCCGACCGCGTCGAACGTTGCCTGCCGCACTTTCGACGGATCGGCGTAGTCGGACGTCAGCGCGTGCCAGTCCGCGACCATGCAGAACGATGGATGGCGGTCCTGCAGATCGACCCAGTTCTTCACCGCGCCGAAGTAGTTACCGAGGTGGATGCGGCCGGTCGGACGCAGGCCGCTGAGGACGTACTGAGAAGGTGAATTCAAGTCGGGCTCACGAAGATTGAGATGGCGCGGCAGTGTAGCGCATCGCAGACAGGCCGCCTGCGCGGCGCTGGCAGCGTTGCGCGGCAGTCCTGCTACTTCTTCCGCTCGTACAACACGCGTCCGTCGAAGATGGTCACGTCGACGCGTGTCTTTTCGATCTCCACTGCCGGGATGGTGAAGAGGTCCTGCGACAGCACGACGACATCGGCGAGCATGCCGGGGGCGATGCGGCCGACTTCGTTCTCGGCGAACATCGCCCACGCGTTGCTGCTGGTGTAGGCGCGCAGCGCTTCTTCGACCGTGATCTTCTGCTCGGGAATCCAGCCGTCGGGATTGCGGCCATCGATCGTGCGGCGCGTGACGGCGGCGGCGATGCCGAGGATCGGATCGAGCGGCGCGACGGTCCAGTCGGAGCCGAACGTCAACACCGCCCCTGCATCGAGCAGCGAGCGAAACGCGTACGTTCCTTTCGCGCGCTCGTGCCCGATCTTCTTCTCCGCCCAACGGCCGTCGTCGACCGCGTGGTACGGCTGCATCGATGCGACGACGCGATTCTTCGTGAAGCGCTCCATCAACTGCGGATTGAGATGCTGCGCGTGCTCGATGCGGAAGCGCCGCTCGCGCGCTCGCGGCAGCGACTCGAAGAGCGTGAGGATCTCGCTGTTGGCGCGATCGCCGATCGCGTGAATCGCGAGCTGGAGATCGGCGGCGTCGGCGGCAGCGGCCCATTTCGCGAGCGCGCCGTTCGACAGCTCTTCCATGACCAGTCCACGATTCGACGGCTCGCCGGCGAACGGCTCGAAGAAGGCGGCGGTCGACGAGCCGAGGGAGCCATCGGCGAACGCCTTGAGGCCGCCGATGCGCAGACGATCGCTGCCGAAGCGTTTCGCGACGGCCGCATTCGCAAGCCGCTCGTGCTGGCTCATCGGCGTAAAGAGATAGATGCGCGAGGTCAGCTCGCCGGTCCGTTCGAGATGCTGATACGCGCGGAAGTCGTCGTACGCGTCGGAGCCGCTCATGTCGCAGAGCGACGTCACGCCGAGGCGGGCCGCTTCTTTCAGCGCGGCGCGCGCGGCATCGGCGCGCTCAGTGACCGTCGATGGCGGGATGACCGCAAACACGGCCGACATCCCCGCGTCCTTCAGCAGGCCGGTGGGCTCGCCGTGCTCGTCGCGCACGATCGTGCCGCCGGCGGGATCGGGAGTGTCGCGGGTGATTCCGGCGAGCTTCAGCGCGACGCTGTTCGCGAGCGCCATGTGTCCGTCGAGCCGCGACACGAACACAGGATTGTCTGGTGTGAGCCGATCGATCATCGACTTCGCCGGCAGCGCGTACGGCACCCAGAGCTGCTCGTCCCAATTGCCGCCGACCACCCACTGCCCTTTGCCGAGGCGTTTCGCGTGCTCGGAAATGCGCCGCGCGAATTCGGTTGGCGACTCGGCGTCGCGCAGATCGACGCGTGAGATCTGAAAGCCGCCGTCGACAAAGTGCACGTGGTTGTCGATGAAACCGGGAACGGCGAGCCGCCCCGCCAGATCGATGCGACGCGCGGCGGGCATCGCGGCCACGAGCTCGCGCGTGGTCCCGACGGCGACGATGCGATTGCCTTCGACGGCGACCGCTTCGACGAAGCGCCGCTCCGGATCGCCGGTCCAGATTTTTCCGTTGGTGAGAACCAGCGTTGCAGCCATGAAGGTCGCGGCGGCCACGTGCATCGAACTTCCTCCTCGGCGGCAGACGCGCTGCGCATCCGCGCCGCAAGCAATTAGATGATGCGGCGCATTGTAGCGGCGCGCTCGCGCGCGTCAGGCGTTCTGCAGACGTGTGGTCAGGCTGCGCGGCAGGCGGACGGTGAAGATGGTGCGGCCGGGCTGCGATTGCACGTCGATCCGTCCGTGATGCCGCTGCACGATGCGGAACACGACGTCCAATCCGAGGCCCGTCCCCTCGCCTACTGCTTTCGTGGTGAAGAACGGTTCGAAGATGTGCGGCCGAACCTCGGGCGCGATGCCGGCGCCGTCATCGATCACTTCCACCGTCACGTCGTCGCCTCTCGCATACGTGCGCAGCTCGAGGCGGCCGCCGTCACTCATCGCATCGATGGCGTTGTCGATGAGGTTCGTCCAGACCTGATTCAGCTCCGCGCCGTACGCTTCGATCGGCGGCAGCGTCGTGTCGAACGCGCGCTCGATGCCGATGCTCTTCGCCTTCAGTTTGTGCGCGAGCATGACCAGCGTGGAGTCGAGGCCGCGATGCAGCTCGATCTCCTGAATCGGCGCCTGGTCCATGTACGAATACTCTTTGACCGAGCGGATCAGCTCGGAGATGCGTGACGCGGCGCTCTCGATCTCACCCGCGAGTCGCTGAACGGTGATGACGGCGGCGATGCGTTGCAACGCGTCCTGCAGCGCGTCGCGACCGACGTTCTGCAGCAGCTCATCGAGCGTGTCGGTGTCGAGCGCGACGTCGGCGAAGCTTGGTGCGAGCGACCACGCGTTGCCGACGTTCTCGCGTTCCATCCACGCGGTCAGCGCCTCCTCGGCGTCGGCGCGATCGAGCGCATCGCGCTCCTTCGTCACCTCCGCGACGGAGCGGTCTTCGAGCGCGGCAATGAAGCGGCGCGCGTCGGCCGGCAGCTCGCGTTCATTGAGCGCGTGTGCGGTGTGACGCAGTTCGCCGAGGACGGCGCAGAGATTGTGCGCGGCGCGGAAGGCTGCCGACGCGGGGTTGTTCAACTCGTGCGCGAGACCAGCCGACATCTTGCCGAGGGCCATCAGCTTGTCGCGCTGCACCTCGGTCATCGTCGACTCGCGCACGCGATCGGTCATTGCGGTGACCAGACGTTCCGCGAGCTGCGGCGCGCGCACGAGCAGCTCCGCGAAATGCGTGCGCGCGAGACGGAAAACGCGGGTCGGCTCGATGGCCACCGCTTCGCCCGGAAACGTCTGCATGCGCGAATACGGCAGCACGCCGCCGATCATCCCCTGCCGGCCGATGTAGCGCGCGACGTCGCCGGTCTCGCGAACGCGCACGTGAATCTCGCCGGTCAGATACATGAAGAGGTGCTCGGCCGCGTCGCCGGCGCGGAAGAGCCGATCGCCGGTCTCGAGCGCGATCACGTCGCCGTTGTCGGCGAGCCACTGCACCTCGTCTTCGTTGACGTCATGCAGCAGCGGAATCGTGCTGCGGAGCTCCTCGGCCAGTGCAGTCGTCATCAAACGCTCGCCAGATATTCGTGAATGAACTGCACCGCGACCGAGCCTTCGCCGACGCCCGATGCAACCCGTTTGATCGAGCGGCCGCGCACGTCGCCGGCCGCAAACACGCCCGGCACGCTGGTCTCGAGCAGCATCGGATCGCGATCGAGCATCCACCCTTTCGGACGTTTGCCGCCGTGCATCAGATCGGGACCGGTGACGATGAAGCCGCGCTCGTCGCGCTCGACGACACCATTCAGCCAATCGGTCCCCGGTGAAGCGCCGATGAAGATGTAGACAGAGGATGCGGGGACGGTCGAGATCTCGCCCGCCGTCGAGCAGCGCAGCGTCAGCGACTCCAGTCGATCGCCTCCATCGCAGCCGACGATGCTCGTATTCACTTCGACGCGGATGTTCGCGGTGCGCTTGATGTCGTCGATGAGGTACTGCGACATCGTGGCGCTGAGCGACGGACCGCGCACCAGCATCGTGACGGTGCGCGCGTAACGCGCGAAGTTCATCGCAGCCTGACCGGCCGAGTTCGCGCCGCCGACGATGTAGATGTCCTCGCCTTCGCACGAGAGCGCCTCGGTCATGGTGCCGCCGTAGTAAACGCCGGCGCCGTGAAAGCGCTCGATGCCGTCGACCTCGAGCGCGCGCCACTGCACGCCGGTCGCGATGAGCATCGCGTGCGAACTGATCTCGGTGCCGTCGCCGAGCGTGACGACGCGATACGGATTCGTGACGCGGAGCGACCGCGCTTCCTGCGGCGCGAGAATCTCGACGCCGAATCGCTTCGCCTGCGTCACGGCACGGCGTGCGAGATCGGAGCCGCTGATGCCGGCGGGAAATCCGAGGTAATTCTCGATGCGCGCGCTGAGGCCTGCCTGACCGCCCGGCGCTTCGCGCTCGACCATCAGCGTCTTCAATCCCTCCGACGCCGCGTACACCGAGGCAGCAAGACCAGCCGGGCCACCGCCGATGATCACGACGTCGTAAAAGTTCGCGTTAGCGTGGCGGCGCAGCCCGATCTTTTCCGCGACGTCGCTCGCGGTCGGCTGCACGAGCTGCGAGCCGTCAGGAAAGAGCAGCAGCGGCAGCTTCGACGTATCGAGCGTGTCGACGAGCGTCTGCTGCTCCGACGAGAGCGAGGCTGCTTCGACGTCGATCCAGGCGTACGGCACCTGACTGCGCGCCAGGAAATCCTTGAGAGCGTACGACTGCGCGTTCCAGCGCCCGCCGATGAGACGCAGACCGTTGAAGCGCGGCCGGTAGCCGGCGGTCCAGTCGGAGAGCAGATCGTCGAGCACCGGAAACAGCTCGCGCTCCGGCGGCTCCCACGGTTTCAAAAGATAGTGCTGAATCTTCGCGTCGTTGATCGCGCGAATGGCCGCGTCGGTGTCGGCATACGCGGTGAGCAGGACCCGGCGCGCCTCCGGAAAAATCGCCTGCGCCTCGCGTAGAAACGTGACGCCGGTCATGCGCGGCATGCGCTGATCGGCGACGAGCAGCGCCACCGCATCGCCACGCTGCTTGATGCGCCGCAGCAGATCGAGCCCCGCCTCGCCCGACGCAACCGACACGATGCGCCACTTCTCGGCGTAGTGCGAACGAAGGTCGCGCTCGATGGACCGCAGCACGTCGGGATCGTCGTCGACCGCGAGGATGAACGGGCGCGAAACGGCCGGCGCAACGGCGCTCACTGCCGCACTCATCGTCCTGCCTGCTGAATGATCGTCGTGTTCACGAGGAGCGAACGGTACTCCCAATCGCCATCGCACTCCAGCGGGCGACGGAACGCGAGTTGACGTT
>DASVRB010000062.1:0-1960 GCA_036388835.1 Thermoanaerobaculia bacterium
CGCTTCGGCCGCCCTTTTTCGTTTCAACAACGGCGGCCGAAGCGGCCGCCGCTCCACCAGCCACCAGCCACCAGCCACCAGCTACCAGCCACTGCTTCGCCAGCCCCATCCGTAACAGATCCGTTCACGCATTGAGACAACTCACCCTCTTTCAGCACGTAAATCCAGATACATGTTCCCGCATCGCAAGGAGAGCTTCGAGCACTTTGCGCTCGAAGCGGCCATTGTGCCGCCGGGGTCGACGCTGCCGGTGCATACGCATGAGCGCGCGCACGTGGTGCTCGTTTTCGCCGGCGAGGTATACGACGGGTCGTCGAAGGACATGCATCGCGTCGCGCCGGGGGAGCTCCTGCTGCGGCCCGCGCACATGACGCACGCGAATCACGTCGGCGCGCGAGGGGCGCACCTCATCAACATCGACATCATGCCGTCGCTGGCCGCCGCCTTCGAGCCGTTTTACGGCCCCTCCTGGGCCTCGGCGCGCCTGACGTTTCCGATGCTCCGGCATCTCCCCGAACAATTGCGCGCCGAAATGGCGGCAGCCGACCGCCTCTCCATGCGCATTCTCCCCGGCCTCGTCGAACAGCTCCTTGGCAATGGCGCGCGCTCTCTCGCCTCTGCAGGTCAGCCGCCGTGGCTGCGCGAGGCGGTGGCGCTCCTCGATCAATCGATTGCGAGCGGCACGACCATCCAGCAGGTCGCGCGTCGCGTCGGTGTATCGGAATCGCGCCTGTCGCACGCGTTCCGCGAGCACGCCGGACGCTCTGTCGGCGCGTATGTCCGCGAATTACGCGTCGAAGCAGCCGCGCGCGCCCTGCGCGAAACCGACGAGCCGATTGCCGCCATCGCCGCCGCCTGCGGCTTCGCCGATCAAGCCCACCTCTCCCGCACCTTCCGCGCCTGCCGCGGGATGACGCCGATGGAGTATCGGCGCGCGCAGCGGGTCTGATTTTGGAGTGCGGCGACGCAAGTCGCCGCTTTCACTTTTTTGGCGTGATCGAAGTGAAAGCGGCGACTTGCGTCGCCGCACTCCAAACAACCAGCAACGCCCCAGTAACGCCCCAGTCACAGCCCACCCCCTCGCAGCCGTTCCGTTCAAAAACTGCCGATTTCATCAAGCGATCCATTGTGCGGGGATCGAAGTTGCGCGACGAAAGGAGCAACACCATGAAATCACGCAGCTCATTCGTCTCTGCTCTCCTGCTGTTCTTCTCCATCACCGCACACGGGGCAGCGCCGCCGTGCCGCAGTACCGCCACCGCGTTGATCAGTGCAGCCACCACCGGCGCTGTCGGGAACGGCGACAGCTCATTGCAGGACATCAACGCCGACGGGCGTTATGTCGCGTTCCGCTCGTACGCCAGCGACATCGTCTCTTATCCGGTCAATCGCGCAATGGGGGTGAACGTCTATGTGCGCGATCGGTCGGACGGCAGCGTGCGGGTGGTGGACGACAATCCGCCCAATCAGGGCTTCAATGACGCGGTCCAGCATTTCGCACTCTCCGCCGACGGCCAGAAGATCGCGTTCGGGACGCTGGCCAGCAACGTCGCCGCCGGCGTCAGCGACACGAACGGCAAGACCGACGTGTACGTCAAGAACTTCAGCACGAATTCGTTCCTGCGGGCCACGGTCCCCGACTCCTCGATCACGACCACGCAGCAGTCGCTGCACCACGCCGGCGGCGCGTTCAGCACCAGCGCCGACTCGCGCTATGTGGCCTTCGTGTCGTCGGGACTCGTTTTCGCGCCGGAGTACTACGCCTATCCCGAACCGACCAACGTCTTCTATTTCCACATCTACGTCCGTGACACCGCCGCGAACCGCACGTACATCGTCACACGCGGCGTCAACGCCCAGGGCAATCCGGCCGCGCTCAATGGACGCGTCTCCCGTCCGGTCATGGCCGCGAATGGACAATTGCTCGCTTTTACGACCGACTCCACGAACCTCCGCAATT
>DASVRB010000063.1:0-12699 GCA_036388835.1 Thermoanaerobaculia bacterium
CCCCCGTCATCCTGAGCTTTAGCGAAGGATCTCAAAATGCGACGACCGGCGCCGCAAGGTACGGTCGTCGCCGCCGAGATCCTTCTCACGCTCAGGATGACCGGGTTGGTCGCCGCACTCCAAACTAAAACATCCGCTCGACCAGGCGCTTGATCGCTACCGCGCCGCCGCCGATCAGGATCGCAAAGTAGACGATCGTGGCGATGTTCATCAGGTGCCCGAGCAGGATGCAGACGCCGTCGCGCTGCAGCAGGCCGATTGCGAAAAAGAGGAGCGCGACCGCGGGAAGGGTGTTGCTGAATGGGATCAGCCCGAACGGGGCCATCAGCAGCACCGCGCCGAGGATGAGGGCGAGATTGTTGATGACGCCCATCAGCCCGCCGCCTGTCAGCGCTTTCAGACGGCGCGGCCGGCTGACGCGCTCGAGTCGCTGGAACCATTTCAATCCGCGCTGCATCCCCGAGCGAAGTTTTTCGGTCGAGACCACGCGGTGCTTGAGCTTGTTCGGCAGCCAGAGCGGCCGGTTGAAGAGTCGGCTGATCGACAGCAGCAGGATCGCGCCGCCGAACACCGTGCTCACACCGGGGATCGAGACGGGGACCAGGAAAATGATGGTGAGGAAGGCGGTGAGCAGCATCATCCCTTCTCTGCCGATGAGGTCGCGAATGGCGACGAGCGTCACCCCCTCCGGCGGCAGGCGATCCATCGTCGCCTGCATTTTTTCCGCGAGTGAGTCGCCATCCTGGGCCGGTACCGTCGTCATCCATTCACCTCGAAGCGGCGGATGATGCGCGAACGGGGCCATCCCGCGCAAATCAGCGGCGCAACATGGCCACGGCCTGTTCGGCCTGCCAGAGATGCCGGCGCTGATGCGCGACGAGGATGCGGAACGCGGAGAAGGCGTTGTACTTCACCCGTTTGTCGAACGGCGAGACGATCTTCACCTTCGTCAATTCGAGTCCGCGCGCGGCGGCAACGAGCTCGCTCAGCTTTGATTGCAGTGACGCGAACTCACCGAAGGCCTCCGCTTTGGCTCGCACCGAGCGCGGCACGAACGGCGCCGTGGTGGTCGTCCGCTGACGCACGGGCGGCTCGAGAAACCAGCGCAGCACACGGCCGAGAAGGTCCATCTTCGGCTCGCGTTTTCCCTTCTGCACGATGCCGCGTTTGCGCGCATCTTCGAGCGCACCGCGCAACACCGGCAGAAACATTTCGGTCGAGATGCTGAGGTGGCTGAGGCACTCCGCGGCCGACCAGCTCGCGGGATTCGGGCGCACGGTGAAGAGACGCGCGTCGGTCGACTGTACGAGCGTCCAGGCGCGGCGTGTGGCCTCGTCCAGCTCCTTCTCGACATCCTCCAACGCGCTCATGGTGAGACGCGGATTGTAGTGCGCGCGGGCTACTTCTTCTCGCGCATCGCCTCGCCGAGCTCGCGCGAGCGGCGTGTCGCCGCCTCGACCGCGTTCATCAGCGTCGTGCGCACACCGCCGTTCTCCAATGTGTGGAGTCCGGTGATGGCCGTGCCGCCGGGAGAGGTGACCATGTCTTTCAGCCGGCCAGGATGTTCGTTCGTTTCGAGGAGCAGCTTCGCCGAGCCGAGCACGGTCTGCGCCGCGAGTAGTTGCGCGGTGCGGCGCGAAAGGCCGACCTTCACGCCCGCGTCGCTGAGCGCCTCGAGGATGAGGAAAACGTACGCGGGGCCGGAGCCGGAGAGGCCGGTCACCGCGTCGAGCTGCGATTCTTCGAGGATGACGGTGAGGCCGATGGCGTCGAAGATCCGCTTCGCGTCGGCAAGGTCGGACTCGCGCACATGCTCGCCGCCCGCAATCGCGGTCGCCGCGGCGTCGACGAGCGCAGGAGTGTTCGGCATTGCGCGAATGACCCGTGTCCCCGAGGCGAGCCGCGTCTGAATCGTTGCCACCGGAACGCCGGCGGCGATCGAGATCACCAGCGCCGAGGAGGAGATCGTTTCCGCCACTTCGTCGAGCACGCGCGCCATGATCTGCGGCTTCATCGAGAGCACCACGATCTCTGCCGACGCCGGCACTTTGTTGTCGGTGGTCGCCTCGATGCCGTACTTTTCGCGCAGCTCGCGCACCCGCTCCTCGCGCGGCCCCGACGCAAAAATCTGCCCCGGCGCAAAGTCCTCCCCGCGCAACAACCCCCGAATCATCGCCTCGGCCATATTGCCCGCGCCGATGAAGCCGATCGTGCGTGTCATTCGGTGCCTTCCATGTGTGGTCGGAGCGTTTCGACGAGTGCAGGAACGTGCTCGCGGATCGTGCTCCAGATACGCGGCATCCTCAGCTTGCCGTAATGGTGAATGGCGATGTGCCGTTGCGCGATGACCTCGGACCACGGGATCGACGGCAGAGCTACACGAGCTTCGGCGGATACACGCGAAGCCGCTTCACCGATGATCTCGAGGCAGCGCACGACGGCGTACTGCGTCTTGCGGTCGCGGAGAAAGTCCTCCTCGGATAACCCGTCGGTGAACTCCAGCGCGGTGCGCGCCTCGCGCAGCATGTCGTCGAGCAACTCCTGATCAAGCGACAACATCGAGCTCCACCGCACCGCCGAGGATCGAGCGCTTGCGAAAGCGGTTCTCGCTCTCCTCGACGGCTTCGCGTTCCACGAGGTCGACCGCGCGTCCAAAAATCGACGCCAGCTCCTGCTCCATGTGCACCCAGTCGAACAGCGACCAACCGGCGTCGGCCGCAAACCTCGCCAGCACGTCGACATCACTGTCGGCGCGGAACTCCTCGGGGCGCGTGACGCTCCCGAAAAGTGCGAGCTCCGTGATCTTCCACCGCTTGCAGAAGTCACGCAGCCTGTCTTTGTCGATGTCGATCGCGAGCTGCATCGTTCCCTAGTCTACGCACACACAAGAGTGCGGCCACGACGTGTCAGAAAATCGCGTTCACGCGACATCGAGTTGCACCGCCGTCCCCAGGATCGCTTCGCGTCGGAAGCGATTGAGGCTCCGCTCGACGGACCGCCGCGTCAGAAGGTCTACCTCTCTCGAGAAAAGCTCGCGGAGGTCGTAACGCATCGCGACATGATCGAAGAGGCTCCACTCCGCGTCGGCCGTAAAAGTCACCAGCACGTCGACATCACTGTCGGCGCGGAACTCCTCGGGCCGCGTGACGCTCCCGAAAAGTGCGAGCTCCGTGATCTTCCAGCGCCGGCAGAAATCACGCAGCTTGTCTTTGTCGATGTCGATCGCGAGCTGCATCGTTCCTAGTGTACGCACTCCCCGCCGTCATCCTGAGCGTTAGCGAAGGATCTCGGCCGCGACGACCGTCGCATTTTGAGATCCTTCGCTGACGCTCAGGATGACGAAAATGAAAGTGGAGGACAGGCAATCCTGCCTGTCCTCCGTTTCTTCGCGGCGTTGAACCGAAATTACGCGGCGTTCTCGCCGTGGCACTTTTTGTACTTTTTGCCTGAGCCGCAGGGGCAGGGATCGTTGCGGCCGACTTTGGCGGCGACGCGTTTCTGCGGCGCGGGGGCTTCTTTCGGCGCGCCGGAGAAGGTCATCTGCTGGCGCGGCGGCTGCGGCGGGAGGGCGCGCTGCACGCGCGCCGCTTCGTCGCGATCGGAGCCTTGTGACGTCGATCCCGAGGTGCCGCCGGCGAGCTCGATCTTCCAGAGGATCTTCACGACGCGATCCTGGATGCGCTCCATCATCGACTGGAAAAGATCGAACGACTCGCGCTTGTATTCGACCAGCGGATCGCGCTGACCGTAACCGCGCAGGCCGATGCCTTCCTTGAGATGGTCGATGTTGAGAAGGTGATCCTTCCACTGCTGGTCGATGACCTGCAGCAGGAGGTACTTCTCATTGAGGCGCATGTTGTCCGCGCCGATCATCGCTTCCTTCTCTTCGTAGCGTTTGTTGACAGTCTCGACGAGCTTGAACTTCACCTCGTCGCGGCGATCGGCATCGAGGTCGACCTTCGCGCTGGCGAGGTCGATGCCGAAGTAGTCGTACAGCTCCGCGTTCAGCTCCGCCTCGTTCGGCATCTCCCGGTTGTCTTCCGGATAGTGCTGGTCGATGAGGAATTCGACGATCTCGTCGGCGGCGTTGAGGATGTACTCCTTCCCTTCGCGGCCATCGAGAATCGAGCGGCGCAGCGTGTAGATCGACTCACGCTGCTTGTTCATCACGTCGTCGTATTCGAGGAGGTGCTTGCGCGCCTCGAAGTTGCGGCCTTCGACCTGTTTCTGCGCGCGCTCGATGGCCCGCGTCACCATGCCGTGCTCGATCGGGACGCCCTCTTCCATGCCGAGGCGTTCCATGAGGCCCATGATCCGGTCGCCGCCGAAAATCCGCATCAGATCGTCTTCGAGCGAGAGATAGAAACGGGACGAACCGGGATCGCCCTGACGGCCGGAGCGGCCGCGCAACTGGTTATCGATGCGGCGCGACTCGTGACGCTCGGTGCCGACGATGTGCAGGCCGCCGACGCTGACGACGTCATCGTGATCGCGCTGCCACTGCTCGCGGATTTGCTCCTCGAGCTTCTTCCGCTCGGCCGCATCTTCGACGTCTTTCGTCTGCTGCGCCGCCATGAACTCTGGGTTGCCGCCGAGGAGAATGTCGGTGCCGCGGCCGGCCATGTTGGTCGCGATCGTGACCGCCCCTTTGCGGCCGGCCTGCGCCACGATCTCGGCCTCGCGCTCGTGATACTTCGCATTGAGGACGACGTGCGGAACGCCGTTTTTCTTCAGCGCGGACGACAGCGCTTCCGATTTTTCGATGGAGATGGTGCCGACCAGCGACGGCTGTCCGGTCTTCTGCTTCTCCTTGATCTCCTGCACGATCGCTTCGAACTTTTCGCGGTCGGTGCGATAGACGAGATCGCCCATGTCGCGCCGCTGCATGATCCGGTTCGGCGGGATGACGACGACTTCCAGTTTGTAGATTTTGTCGAACTCCGCCGCCTCGGTATCCGCGGTTCCGGTCATGCCGGCCAGCTTCTCGTACATGCGGAAGAGGTTCTGGAACGTGATGGTCGCGAGCGTCTGGTTCTCGCTCTCGATGCGTACGCCTTCCTTCGCCTCGACTGCCTGATGCAGCCCGTCGGACCAGCGGCGTCCCGGCATCAGACGTCCGGTGAATTCGTCGACGATGATCACTTCGCCGTCATTGACGACGTACTCGACGTCCTTCTTGTAGAGCGACTGCGCGCGCACGGCCTGCGTGACCGCGTGCAGCATGTCGATGTTCGCCGGGTCGTAGAGCTCGATGCCGCCGAGGATTTTCTCGGCGTGCAGCACGCCCTCTTCGGTGAGGACGGCGGTGTGCTGCTTCTCGTCGATCTGATAGTCGGTGTCTTTGATCAGCTTCGGCACGACGCGCGCGGCCGTGTAGTACTTCTCGGTCGACTCTTCCGAGGGGCCGCTGATGATGAGCGGCGTCCGGGCCTCGTCGATCAGGATCGAGTCGACCTCGTCGACGATCGCGAAGACCGGATCGCGCTGCACCATCGCCTCGAGATCGAACTTCATGTTGTCGCGCAGGTAGTCGAAGCCGAACTCGTTGTTCGTGCCGTACGTGACGTCGCAGCGGTAGGCGAGCTGGCGCTCGCGATCGCCGTGATGGTTCTGGATCACGCCGACGGTGAGGCCGAGGAACTTGTAGAGACGGCCCATCCACTCCGAGTCGCGGCGGGCGAGGTAATCGTTGACCGTGACGACGTGCACGCCGCGGCCGGTGAGCGCGTTCAGGTAGACCGGGAGCGTGCCGACGAGCGTCTTCCCTTCGCCCGTCTTCATCTCCGCGATCTTTCCGCGGTGCAGCACGATGCCGCCCATGAGCTGCACGTCGAAGTGGCGCATGTTCAGGATGCGCTTGCCACCTTCGCGGCAGACGGCGAACGCTTCCGGCAGCAGATCGTCGAGCGCCGCCTGCAGATCGGCGCGTGCCGCCTTGATCGCGTTCTCATCGCGCGGAATCTCGCGCTTCGCTTCGTCGATCGCTTCGACGAAGGGGCGGAGCCGCTCGCGGAACTCCTGCGTTTTACCGCGGAGCTGGTCGTCGGTGAGCTGGCTCACCCGCGGCTCGAGCGCGTTGATCTGCTCGACGATCGGGCGCATCGCCTTCACGTCGCGCTCGTGCTTCGAGCCAAAAATCATGGTCAGTACTTTGTCGATCATGGTGATCTCTCAATTCGAAATAGATTGGATTGTCGAGCAACGACCGGGCCGGAAACTGCGAGGAAGCTCAGCAGTTCGACGCGGGTGCGCGGGGAGCCGCGGCGCCGGTGAGCGGCGCGAGGATGCGGCGGATGGTGACGGTGCGGAAGTGCGGACGTCCTTCGTTGCGGCCGTGCTCGTTGCGGACGGTGGCCGCGCCGCGAACGGCGCGCCGGGCGGCGCGGGAACGGCGCTGGATCGCAATCGCCGCGAACGCGGGACGAGGCACCGCCGCGTCTGCGGCAGCGATCATTCCGAACGCGAGGGCGATGAGCGAGAAGAAGGTCATGCGATTCGAGCGGGACAGCGTATCAAAACTCACTGCCTGAGCAGTTCCAGGCGATCGAAGGTCATGTACGTCTGATGACCAAGAAAAATCACTAACGCGAAATAGAGCACCGCAATTGCGGCCCGCTGCGGTCCCGACACTTCGTAGAACTGCGCGTCCGTCTGCTCGCGCAGGATCGAGGCGTACACCTGGAACGCGGCCAGGATCAGGATCACGATCGTCAGCGGGTTCGGCTGGTCCCAGACTTTGTAGACGAGCACGCCGCCGCCGAAGAGCCACATCCATTTCGTGATGGCCGCGGAAATGCGACCGCCGTCCAGCATGCCGAGCGGGAGCAGGTTGAAGAGGTTGAGCGCGAATCCGAGAAACGCGATCAGCAGCCAGAGCGGATCGTGAAGCCACTTGTAGATCTGAAGACACACCAGCGACGCGATCGTGCCGGCGAACGGGCCGGCCAGGCCGATCAGCGCATCGTCGTACGCGCTGCGCGGCTGCCCTTTGAGCGTCACCGCGCCGCCGACGAACGGGACGAAGACCATGAATCCGGCCTGCAGCCCTTTCGCGCGGATGGCCACCGCGTGCCCGATCTCGTGGATGAGCGTGATCACGACGAAGCCGACCACGACCGCCAGCGGCCACTGAACCGCGTATGCAGCAATGGTGACGAGGAACGAGCCACCCGCCACCGCGTACTGAATCGCCCCGAATCCTTCGAACGGGTTGACGAACAACACCCGCACTTTTTCGAAGAGGAGCAGGAACACACCTTTGGTCTTCAGCGCCCAGACGCCGAGAAGCAGGATCAGTCCCGAGAGGAGTTTGGGCAGCGAGCGGCGCCCGGAAGTTGTGGAGTCCATGGACCCGGCGTCTACAACGCGGTACCTGCGGACCTATTCCGAAGAGGTTTAGGTGAAGCGGACCGCCGCGGAATACCGCCACACCTTCGTGCGCAGAGATATGAATGAAGAACGCAGACGCAGAATGAAGAATTGAGAAAGGAAGCGAGGCGCGCGGTTCGGCTCTTTTTCTCAATTCTTCATTCTGCGTTCTGCGTTCTGCGTTCTCCGTTCGTTCATCCGCTGGTAACGCCCCCATCGATTAGCATGCTGCCCCGTGTCCGACGTTGACGCACTCCGCGCGCAGCTTCGCGAGCGCGGGTATCTCACGCATGGAATCGAGCGCTGGTTCGCGCTCGATCCGTGGAGCTCGCGCGCGTTCTGGCTCGAGCTGCTGACGGTCGCCGCGAAAGCAGCGATCGTGATCGCGATCTTTGGCGCGCTCCCTTTTTCCGCGGTGATGGTGTTGCGGAATTACCCGCTGCACGCATTCGAGACGCTCGGCCTCTTCCTGACCTACGCCGCGGCGTGGCTGTTCGCCTCGTTCGCGCTGGTCGTGCTCATCGCGCTCATCCTCAAGTTGCGGCCGGCGCTGCCGATCGAAGGGCCGCGGGCACTGCTCGCAATCTCGTTCGGCGCAAGCGCGCTGCTGGTCGCGCCGTTCGGGCTCTGGTGGTACGGCTTCGACACGGCGCCGCCGCTGACGGAGCTGATCGTCGGCGTGGTGCTGGCGGTGGTCTTTTTTCTGATCGCCACGATCGTGATCTCGGCAGCGCTGCTGTCGTTCTCGATTTACGAGCTGCAGCGCGTGCCGGCGATTCATCAAAAACGCCGGGTGATGCCGATGGCGGTCGCGGCGTCGGCGCTGATCGCGCTGCTGTTCGTGCCGGCGTACGCCGATCGCGAACGGGTCGTGCTGGAGCCGATGGTGGTGACGGAGCCGACCACCGCGCGCATCGCCCTCATTGCGGTCGACGGGCTGACCGCCGACATCCTGCAGTCGCGTCCGCGCCTCCTGCCGCACGTCACGCGGATTGCCTCGATGTCCGGCGATTCAACAACCGAACGCTGGGCCTCCCTCGGCACAGGCGTGCGTACGGAGCAGCACGGCGTACGCGCGATCGAAGGGGTCCGTTTCCGCGGCGGCGCGCACGTGCTGCAGCGGATCTCGCGCGCCGACGTGGCGTTGATGTCGATCGCCCCGCTCCTCGGCATCGCTCGCCGTGAGCCGCTGCCACCGACGGTGCGCCGCCGCGATTACGTCTGGGAAATCTTCACCGAGCGCGGTCTGACCAGCGTGTCGGTCAACTGGTGGGCCACTGCCAACGCGAACGACACCGGCCTCCACGCCATCGGGCCGGAGACGATCTTCGCCGACGCAAAAGGAGACGCGCTGCGCGTCGATGCGCTGGCCGCGGGACGGTTTCTCTCCGAGCTCGATCGCCACAAGCCGCGCTTCGCGACGGTCTATCTTCCCGCGCTCGATGTGATCCTCAATCGCATGCACAGCGACCGCTCGACGCAGCTGGCCACGTCGTTGCGCGCGCTCGACGGCGTCACCAACACCATCCTTCTCGTGCAAGCACGCGGTTACGACGTGGTGCTGGTGGGAATGCCGGGTGAAGGGCAGCGAGGTTCCGCGGTCGTGGCGTCGACGTTGCCACTGCCCGCAAAGACGGCGTGGGACATCGCTCCCGCGCTCCTCGGCGTGCTCGGCTTTCCGGCGTCGTCGGAAATGCCGGGCGGGACGACGCAGAACCGGATCGCTTCCTACGGCCGCCGCCTCACCAGCGCGCCGGCCCAGCAGCTCAACGAGGAGTATTACGAGAACCTGAAGTCGCTCGGCTACATCCAGTGATCGCCGAATTCACGAAAGGAAAACGATGAAGAAACTCGCATTGACCGTGGCGCTGCTCATCGCCGGCGCCGCCGGCGCGCAGCGTCCGATGACGTTCGAAGACCTCGCCGCGATGAGGCGCATCGGCGCGCCGAAAGTCTCGCCCGACGGCAAATGGATCGCGTACGACGCGAGCACGATCGACCTCGCCGCGAACGTGCGCCGCAGCGCGATCTATCTCATCCCCGCCGACGGCTCGGCCGCGCCGCGCCAGCTCACCGACGGCACGAAACAGGACGAAGGCCCGAGCTGGTCGCCCGACGGCAAGACGATCGCGTACGTGTCGAATCGAGAAGGGGGCGCGAAGCAGGTCTATCTGCTCGACGTCGCCGCCGGCACGTCGCGCAAGCTCACCACGCTGGCCGGCGGTGCGGGCTCGGTGAAGTGGGTGCCGACCGGCACCGGCCTCGTGCTCGTCTCCGACGTCCATCCCGACTGCGGCGTCGATCCCGCCTGCACGGAGCAGAAGGACACCGCCGCGGAGAAAGCGCCGACGAAAGCGCGGGTGATCGATTCGCTCCTCTATCGCCACTGGAACGCGTGGCAGGCGCCGACGCGCGCGCACATCATTCATGTGCCGCTCTCCGGCGCGCCGCGCGATCTGACGCCAGGCGCGTTCGATGCGCCGCCCTTCTCGGTCGGCGGCGGTGATGAGTTCGATGTTTCGCCCGACGGCAAAGAGATCGTTTACGCGCGCAACGTGGAGACGAATCCGGAGCGGTCGACGAACTCGGATCTCTACATCGTGCCGCTCACATCGAACGGCGAGCCGAAGCGCATCACCTCGCGCACCGGCGCGGACACCGCACCCTCGTACTCGCCCGACGGCCGCTACATCGCCTATCGCTCGCAGTCGCGCAACGGCTACGAATCGGATCTGTGGGAGCTCTGGCTCTACGACCGCGCGGCCGGTACGTCGCGCCGCATCGCGGCCGATTTTCCGAACTGGATCAGCGAGCTGGCGTGGTCGCCCGACTCGAAATCGCTGATCGTCGATGCGCCGCTCAAAGGCAAAAACGCGCTGTACGAAATCACGCTCTCTGCTAACGGAACGTCACGCGCCACGCTGCTCGACAACAGCGGCTCGGCGGGCTCGATCGACGTCGCTCCCGACGGGAAGACGATCTACTTCAGCCTCTCCACGCTCCGCCGTCCCGCCGACATCTACTCGCTGAAACGCGGCGGCAAACCGATGCGCCTGACGCGCGAGAACGACGCGCGCCTCGGCGAGATCGCCATGGGAACAACCGAGGATGTGTGGTGGGAAGGAGCGGACGGCGCTCAGATCCAGGGACATCTGGTGAAGCCGCCGAACTTCGATCCGGCGAAAAAATATCCGGCCATCGTGCTCATTCACGGCGGACCGCAGGGCGCGTGGAGCGACTCCTGGTCGTATCGATGGAACCCGCAGCCGTTCGCGGCGCGCGGTTACGTGATCCTCATGCCGAACCCGCGCGGCTCGTCCGGATTCGGGCAGCAGTTCGTCGAGCAGATCTCGCGCGATTGGGCCGGCCGCGTCTACACCGACATCATGAACGGCGTCGACAAGCTCGCAGCGATGCCGTTCGTCGACGGCTCACGTCTCGGCGCGGCCGGCGGCTCCTATGGCGGCTACATGGTCAACTGGATCCTCGGCCATTCGAATCGCTTCAAGGCGCTGGTCTCGCACGCCGGCGTCTACAACCTCGAGTCGATGGCCGGCGTGACCGAAGAGCTCTGGTTCACCGATTGGGAGTTCGGCGGCCCGTACTGGGACAACCCCGACGACTATCAGAAGTGGTCGCCGCACCGGTTCGTGAAGAACTTCGCGACGCCGACGCTCGTCACGCACGGCGAGCTCGATTTCCGCGTGCCGATCGGCGAGGGGTTGCAGCTCTTCACCGCGCTGCAGCGGCGCGGCGTGCCGTCACGGCTGCTGTACTACCCCGATGAAGGCCATTGGGTGCTGAAGCCGCAGAACTCGAAGCTCTGGTTTCAGACCGTCGGCGACTGGTTCGACCAGTGGCTGAAAAAGTAACGAGGTAAAAAGTGGAGGACAGGCAATCCTGCCTGTCCTCTATTGCATTGCGCCGGAGCAGGACAGGCACGATTGCCTGTCCTCCACTCTGCTCTAGCGGGTTCCGGTCGTGCCGGTCGGAATGGTCGTGGTGCCCATGCCGCCGCCACCTTCGCCGGGGCCGAGGGCCGGACGGGCGACGGTCGAGGTGATGCCGACCGCTTCCGCGTACTTCAGGTACGTATCGATTGAAGCGATGACGACGCGAGCTTCAACGGTGATCAGGTCGATACCGACGAGCGAGATGCGAACCCAGGCGTCGACGACGATGCCTTTGTCGAGGATTCGATCGAGAACGTCGATGAGACTGGTTCCGCCCGGGGCGCGTTCGACAGCCATGCCTTACCTGCCTTTCCTCTCTCCAGACTCTCCCTCGACGGGAAGCCCACGAGTGGTGTTGAGTTGACGTTCGAGGTCGGCGATGCGGTTCCGGAGCTCGTCGTACTCGTCAGGTGAAGGCAATGCCTTCGCGTCGCTCGAGTAGAAACGGTCCGACCGCCACCAGTTGATGCCGATCGCCTCCGCCTTGTCGATCGAACAGATCACGAGACGGAGCTGGATGGTCAAAAGCTCGACGTTCGCCAGCGACACTTTGATGTCACCCGCGACCACGAGACCTTTGTCCAGGATCTTGTCGAGGATGTCCACCAGGCCTTGCGGCTGTCGCTGGAGCGCTCCCCGATCGTCGATTGGCAACTGTGCCTCCCCCTAGAAACTGCGGGCAGTGGTGTACCACATCATTCCCACATCTTCAAAGGTCCGAGTGTCATGTTCAGTTGCTTGTCGTCGAGGCCGAACGTGCTCTTCAATTCGGCCATTTTCTCTTCGAGTTTCATGAGGGCGCTGCCGAGCCGCTCGATCTCTTCATCGCTCAGCGTGCCGGAGTCCATCCGCCGCAAGGCCTGCTTCTCGAGCAGGCGCCGCACGAGCTCGATGATCGACAGCACGAGCTTCGCGAGCCCGTTCTCGACCGCGTCCGAATCGGCGGAGATGCGCTCCGGCACGACCGACTCCGCGAACGAAAGCGCGTGCCGCAGCTCCTCTTCTTCATTCGCGATCAGCATCGGCAAACACCTCCAGCGGCCAGGGGCCTGAAAGCAGAAACGGCACGTCCGGCGACGTCGCGCGCAACTCCTCGCCGACCGCGCGCACTTCATCGAGACGCGTCCGCTCGACGAGCGCCGCGAGCTCGACCGACTTTTCGTCGCGATGCTCCCAGCGCCGTTTCACCGAAAGCGTCTCGAACAGGCGCTCCGCGTTCGCGCGAAACGTTGGATCGACATTCGACGCCTGCTGCGCGCGGTGCAGTGCGCGGAGGTAATCGGCGCCGCTCGTGAAATCGCGCCGGTCCGGCCGGAGCATCGTCGTCGCGGCCGCGACTTTGAGCGTCATCCCGACATGTTCGCGATGCGCGGTGAGC
>DASVRB010000064.1:0-1984 GCA_036388835.1 Thermoanaerobaculia bacterium
CGCTTCGGCAGAAAAAGCGGCGACTGGCGTCGCCGCACTCCAAACGACCCCTCGATCTGACCGGGTATCCCAACGCAGTCGACGGCGAGCCCGGTTGCCTCCAACATCGCGCGCGATGATTCGCCGCGCTCTCTTTCTTCTTTCTCTTCTCGTCTGCTTTGCCGCGCACGCCACGCCGGCGGAGCAGGCGGACATTCGTGCGCTGCTCGACCGCTATTACAAAGCGGATGAGCCGGGGGCGGTCGTGCTCGCGGTGCGCGATGGGGAGGTGATCGTGCGGGAGCCGCGCGGGCTCGCGGACCTGGAGCTGCGCACGCCGCTGCGTCCCGACATGCTGCTGAAGGTCGGCTCGATCACGAAGCAGTTCACCGCCGCCGCGATCCTGAAGCTGGCCGGCGAGAACAAGCTCGCGCTCTCCGATCCGCTGTCGAAATACGTGAGCGGTTTTCCCGATACGCTGACGATCGAGCAGCTCCTCACGCACACCAGCGGTGTCGCCGAGTACACGCCGATCCCGGAGTACCGGACGAATCTGCGCCAGGAAATCACCACGGACGCAATGGTGGCGCTGGTCCGCGCGCAGCCGCTCGAGTTCACGCGCGGCACGCAGTTCAAGTACACGAACTCGGCCTACTTTCTCCTCGGCGCGGCGATCGAGAAAATCACCGGCGAATCGTTCGGCACCTATCTCAAACGCGCCGTGCTCGAGCCGGCCGGCCTCACCAGCACGCGGATGGACTCGCTGACCGAGATCATCCCGAACCGGGTCCGCGGCTACGACCGCGACGCCGGCGTCCTGCGCAATGCAACGATCTACAGTCCATCACGCGCCTACGCCGTCGGCGGCCTCCTGTCGACGGTCGACGATCTCCGCCGCTGGAACGAACAGGCCATCGCGAATCCGCAACTGGCGCGCGCCTTCACCGTACACAAGCTCGCGGATGGAAAAAGCACCGGCTACGGATTCGGCTGGTTCATCAACGAGCTGGAAGGGGCGCGAGTGATCGAGCACGGCGGCGATATCCCCGGCTTCACCGCGCACGTGCTGCACATCCCGGAAAAGAAGGTATTCGTGGCGCTGCTGTCGAATGACGCGCAGCACGTCCCTCGCCCCGATTTCATCGCCACGAAAATCGCGCTGGTGCTCCTCGGCGCAAAGTACGAACCGATCGCCATCTCCCTCGGCGCGGACGCGCTCGACCGCGTGGTCGGTACCTACAAGAGCGCGAGCGGTACGGAACGGCACGTGTTTCGTGAAGGAACCAGGCTCTATATCGAACGGGTCGGCGGGCGGAAAAGTGAGGTTCTGCCGTCGAGCGCCACGACTTTCTACTATCCCGACACGTTTTTGAGCGTCGAACTGCAGGGAGACGTATTGATCCTACGCAACCGCAACACCGAAATCGATCGCGCCACCCGCGTGACATCATCGAAACCCGAATGAACGAGACCAGCGAGACCAGACGAGGACGCGGCCGGCCGCGCCGGGAAGGGGCGAACGAGGAGATTCTCTCCGTCGCCCGCGAGCTCCTGCGCGACCGCGGCTACCGCGATTTCACAGTGGACATGATTGCCGAGCGCACCGGCATCGCGAAGACGACCATCTATCGCCGCTATCCCTCCAAAGGCGCACTGGCCGCGGCCGCCATTGCGCCGATGAACACAATGGGCGATGCAGACGACGTGACGGCGGTCCTCCGCGAAATGTCGTCCATCCTCCGCCTCCTGACCGCCCCGGAAGGGGAAGCGCTCGAAGTACTGAAGGCGGTCGTCGAACCGCGCCGCGCACGCATCGCCGCATTGCTCGCGCAAACCGGCGACCGTGCCGCCGAACTGCGCGCCGACCTACTCGTCGGTGTCCTCCTCAGCCGCCTGCTCGTGACCGGCGCAGCGCTGCAGGACGAAGAGGCGATTGTGGCGGCGGTATTGGGATAAACGCTATAAACGCCCCTCCGTCATCCTGAGCGAAGCGAAGGATCTCAGC
>DASVRB010000065.1:0-3650 GCA_036388835.1 Thermoanaerobaculia bacterium
CTCGACACCGCCGGCAGCAGCAGGGGAGAGCTGCGCGCGCGGGATCAGCAACATCAACTGCATGTCGGTGCGGCTGCCGTCTTTGGCGGGAAATCGCACGCTCGCCTCGGTCGCGAGCTTCGCCGCGTTGGGATTGGCGACGACGACCGAGCGCATGATTTTCTGCACGGTCTCGTCTTCGAGCTGCGGCGGATTGAAGAGCTTGAGGAGGTCGACGCGCGCCTGGATCATCTGCGTCACCGCGAGCATGATCTCGTTTCCCTCGGCGCACTCGAGCTGGATGCGATTGATGTACGCGTACGGACTCGCGGCGGCAGTGGCAGCGGTCTCGCGCGACCGCCGCGCCGAGCCTTCTTCCGCGCTCACCGCGTCGTTGCTCGCCACCAGCTCGCCGAGAGCCGCGGCGCCGCCGAGCGGATTCCAGAGACGGTAGTCGCCCTGATTGCGCGGCTTGTAGAACAGCATCCGCACGTTGTTCCCGACGCCGGCGAGCTGCTGGTACTTCCAGATCTCGATCGGCTGAATCACGCGATGGCAATTCGAGCGGACCACATCCTGCGGCGGACCGTGTAGCAGGAACATGCGCGCGCGATCGGAGTCGATGCGCTTGAACTGTTCCTTCGCCACTTCGAGGCGGCGCGCGTACATCTCCTTGAAGACGCCGCTGGTGTGATTCATGTGGTCGCGGCGGCGCCAGAACTCGTCGACGAACGTATCGCGCTCTTCCGCTTTCTCCAGCGTGAGGAAGAGATCGAGCTCGGCGGGAAGGATGATCGGCGCGACGTTCGTGACGAACTCGCGATGACGTTCGTCGAGGTGGGAGGTCCGCTCTTTCCGTTCGCGTTTGGAGAGCTTGCGGACTCCGTCCGAGGTTGCGGTGGTTGGTGCGGCCGGCGGAGTAGCATCCTGCGCCAGGATGGTTGCGGTGAAGGCGAACGTCAGGGCGACTGCCAACGCTTTCGGGTTCATCATGGTTGCGCTTTCGGCTTGCGGCTTTCCGGCCGCAGCGTGTCGTGCGACGCAATGAAAGCCGCGCCCGGCGCACTGCAGAGTTCTTGATGCGGATTTATCTGGACAACAACGCGACGACCGCGATTCACCCGGACGTGCTCTCCGTGCTCGAAAGCTCGTTGCGCGACGTCTTCGGCAATGCTTCTTCCATTCATAGGGAAGGCCAGACAGCGCGGCGGATGATCGAGAACGCCCGCGAGTCGGTCGCGCGTTTGATTGGCGCGAACGCGAGGGACGTCATATTCACCAGCGGCGGGACCGAGTCTAACAACGCCGCCATTTTTGGAAGCACGTCCAATGACCACATCCGCGACCTTCGTTGCCACATTGTCACGACGTCGATCGAGCACCCTTCCGTTGCTGAGGCCGTTCGCACTTACGACGTCACGCACGTGTCTGCATCGCGCGACGGCGTCGTTTCGGCGGACGACGTGATCGCCGCGATCCGCGACGACACGCGCCTGGTGACCGTGATGATGGCGAACAACGAGACCGGCGTCGTGCAGCCGGTCGAAGCAATCGGCGCGCATTGCCGCGCGCGCGGCATTCACTTTCACGTCGATGCGGTGCAGGCCGCCGGCAAGATCGCGGTCGACGTGGAGGCGATTCAATGCGACACGCTCGCGCTGTCGGCGCACAAGCTCCACGCGCCGAAAGGCATCGGCGCGCTGTACGTCCGCCGAGGCGTGGCGATGTCGTCGCAGATCGTCGGCGGCGCACAGGAACGCCGTCGCCGCGCCGGCACGGAGAACGTTCCTCTGGCCGCTGCATTCGGCGCCGCTGCCGCTCTGCCGAATGCGAGCGAGCAGATCGCGATGCTGCGCGATCGGTTCGAGCAACGCATCAGCGCTTCGCTCGACATCACGATCAACGGCGCGAACGTGCGACGCCTCCCGAACACGAGCAACGTGACGTTTCACGGCGCGGACGGAGAAGGGATCGTGATCGCGCTCGATCTTTCCGGCGTCGCAGTCTCGACCGGCTCGGCCTGCTCCTCGGGTCGCGTGGAGCCGAGTCCCGTGCTGCTGGCGATGGGCCTGACGCCCGAGGATGCGCGAGCAACGGTTCGCTTCTCACTGTCGCGCTTCACGACGGAAGAGGAAGTGGAGCGGGTGGGCGCGTTGGTGGAGGAGCTGGTGCCGCGATGCATGCGGCGGTGACGGTCAGTAGCGGGAGATGAACTCCGTAGATCGATGAATGCAGAACGCAGAACGCAGAATGAAGAATGAAGAAAAGAGGTGCTTTCTCCATTCTTCATTCTGCGTTCTGCGTTCTGCGTTCATTCAAGATGACGTGTTGATCACGTCGCAGTGCCCGGAAACGCCGAAACGACGCAATCGGCAGCACTGATGCCGCTTGCCGGTCAGACGTTTCCCATGTCATTGTTGTTTCCGACCAGGTCCGATGCCGGAAAAATCGATCCTTCAGGGCGACCTCTCCAAGATTCAGTTGCCGGACGTTCTCAGCTTCCTGGCGATGATCCGCGAGAGTGGCAAGCTCGTCGTGCGACGCGGTTCGCTCGAGCGCGCCATCCATTGGAAGGATGGGGAGATCGTGTTCGCGACCTCGAACTCGAACGAGCACTCCCTCGGGCAGTTCCTGCTCCGCAACGGCAAGATCAGTCAGGAACAGTACGAAGACTCGAAGCGGCGCGTCACTCCGCAACTCCGCCACGGCAAGCTCCTCGTGCAGATGGGCGCGATCTCGCCGAAGGATCTCTGGTGGGGCGTCAAGAACCAGGTCCTCGAGATCATCTATTCACTCTTCGGGTGGAAAGACGGCGACTTTTCCTTCTTCGATTCCGCCGAGGATCTGGCGCAGGAGCGCATCGTCATCCAGATCAATACGTCGAGCGTGATCATGGAAGGCATCCGCCGTCTCGACGAGTCGGCGCGCATCAAAGAGAAGATCCCGAATCTCGAGATCGTCTTCCTGAAAGTGCCGGGCGTGACGCCCGACTTTTCGGATCTCGACATGAGCGACACCGAGATCGATCTCTACAACAACATCGACGGCAAGCTGAACGTCCGCGAGCTCACCGGCCGGTCGGACCTCACCGAGTTCGAGGTGACGCGCATCCTCTTCCAGCTCGTCTCGGCGCGCCTGATCGAGCCGGCGCCGGAGGAGAAGGCGTTCCGCCCCGTCTTCCTCGACGTCGAAGATTCGCCCGAGCTGCTGAAGGTGATCTCGACCTACAACGACATGTTCGGCCGCCTCTTCGAAGCGCTCGAAAAAACGGTCGGCGAAGATTCGGCCCGCGACATTTTCATGACCATCCTGCAGAACGCCGAAACGGACGAGCTCTGGTCCGGCGTGTTCTTCGATCAATACGGCCGCTTCGACGAGAACATGCTGATCGCCAACATCTCGGAGCTCCCGTTCGAGAAGCGCAAGACGGTGCTCGATGAAGGCCTGAACACGCTGCTGTCGGTGCAGTTGTTCGAGGTCTCCCAGCACCTTGATCACGCCGGCAAAGTGGATGTGTTCCGCTTCATCTCGGATCAGAAGGCGAGCCTGGAAAAAGCGACGGCGTGAGCTGAAACGACGGGAGGCCTCCGGCGGGCCGGCCCGGCCGGCGGCGCTTGTTTTCGCACGGACCGCGCCTCACGCGACGCGCGCGCGTTCAGCCTGAGGCAACA
>DASVRB010000066.1:0-5018 GCA_036388835.1 Thermoanaerobaculia bacterium
TCTGTCGCAGACCGCTGCACCGAACGGCGATCGCTTCTTCGGCACCGGAAACGACGGCAAGATCTATCGCTTGCGCGGCGACAAGCTCGAGGTCCTCTACACCGCTCCCGAGCCCGAGATCTACGCGCTCACGTACGTCAACGGTGCGCTGCTCGCCGGCACCTCGCCGAACGGCAAGGTCTATCGCATCGATCCGAACAGCGGTGCGCAGACGGTGTTCTTCGATCCGAAGCAGGCCTACATCTGGGCCATCGAACCGACCGGCAGCGAAGTGCTCGTCGCGACGGGCGTCGACGGAAAGCTGTTCCGCGTCGACGCGAAAGGCACCGGCACGGTGCTCTACGACTCGCCCGACACGCACATCCGTTCGCTCGGCGTGCGCAAGGACGGCGTCGTGCTCGCCGGCGCATCGGGTAAAGGCCGCATCTACCAGATTGCGCGCGACGGCTCCGCGATCGCGCTGTTCGATTCGCCGCTCAACGAGATCACCGCAATCTATGTCGATGCGAACGGCACCGGCTGGGCTTCCGGCGTGAGCAACGTGCTGCCGTCGAGCGCCCCCGCCGCGAAGACGCAGGCCAAGCCGGCGTCGGGCACCGCGCAGTCGGGCTCGACCTCGACGGAAGCAAAGAAAGAAGGGGAGGCGACCGGCACCGTCGAAGTCGCGTTCTCCTTCGACGACAGCGCCACCGCGGCCGCCGCGTCGAGCGGAGCTGGTGCATCCGAGGTCTATCGCATCGATCCCGATGGCTTCGTCGACACCGCACGCAAATTCGATCGCGAGATGGTGTACGGCATCAGCGGCGGCACCAACGGCGCGATCGTCCTCGCGACCGGTCCGAACGGACGCCTCTACGAGATGCGCGGCGGCGAAGTGTCGCTCCTCGGCGCGGTGCCGGAGCAGCAGGTCGTCTCCATCTCCGGCGTCGGCAACTCGACCCTCGTCACCACCACCAACAGCGGCGCGGTCTACCGGATGGAAAGCGGCACCGCCGCAAAGCCGGAGTTCCGTTCTGCCGCAAAAGACGTCGAGCGCTTCTCGCGCTTCGGCCACTATCGCGTCGAAGGACGCAACCTCAACGCCGGCAATCTCGCCATCGCGTTTCGCAGCGGCAACACCCGCACGCCGGATGCGACGTGGAGCTCATGGAGCGCGCCGCAGTCGACACTCGAAGGCAACGTTGCGGCGCCGGCCGCGCGGTACATCCAGTGGCGGGTCACGATGCCGAAGCCGTCGGCCGAAGCGGCGATCGACAGCGTCAGCGTCGCCTTCGTGAATCGCAACGTCGCGCCGGAGATCGACGCGTTCGGCGTGCAGGATCCGGCCGCGGTCTACATCAGCTCTGCCTATCCCTCAGCGCCGCAGGTGGTCGAGGCGACGAACCCCGACGAATTCGGGATCTTCAACAGCCTCGACACGCCGCGCTCGGCGCCGGCCGAGCAGGGGAAGCGGATGTTCCGCAAGGGCTATCGCACCGTCACCTGGCGTGCGAGCGACGACAATGGCGATTCGCTGCGCTACACGCTCTCGTTCCGCCAGAAGGGGAGCGATCGCTGGCTGCGCCTGCGCGAGAACATCGACGAGACGCAGATGAACTTCGACACCTCCCAGCTGCCCGACGGACTGTACGAGCTGCGCCTCACCGCGACCGACATCACCGACAACCCCGACGCGCCGCTGACCGACGAGCGTGAAGACGTCGAGTTCCAGGTCGACAACACCGCGCCGCAGATTGCGGTGAGCTCGAACGGCGGCACGGTCAGCGTCCGCATCACCGACAGCGTCTCGCCGATCGGCCGTGTCGAATATTCGGCTGACGCCGAAAAGTGGATTCGCGTCACCCCGACCGACGGCATCGCCGACTCGCGCGACGAGACGTTCCGCCTCGACACCGCCGCCATCAGCGGCTAGTTCGTGATCGTCCGCGCCGTCGACGCGCAGTACAACGTCGCCACGCAGAACGTGAATGTGCGCTGAGAATCAGTTCGGAGTTCCTCGGGTTCCTCGGAGTTCCTCGGAGTGACTCGGCCGCCTCGGTGCCTCGGGAAGCATCACTCCGAGGAACCGAGGAACCGAGGAACCCGAGGAACTCGAGAAGGCTTTTTCTCCTGACTGATGTTGCTGCGCAAAGAAGCGGTCCCGCCCGCTTATAATCGCCGCTCGTGAGACTTCGTCCTCTCCTCGCGATCGTGGTTCTGCTCTGCGTCGCGTGCGGAGGGGAGGAAAAGCCGGTGGCCGCGCGCGCCGCGGTGGCCCCGCTTCCCGACGACGACACGCCGCGCGACGGCGGCACGCTCAATCGGCGGCTCGATCTCGACATCGTCAGCGTCAACCCCGTGGTGGCGACGAGCCGCTACGACCGTTACGTCACGCAGTACCTCTTCACGCCGCTCATCCACATCGACAAGAGCCTTCGCCCCGCGCCGGGGCTCGCGAAGTCATGGACGATCTCGGACGACGGGCTGCTCTACACGTTCGAGCTGCACGAGAAGGCGACCTTCTCGGACGGCACGCCGGTGCGCGCGAGCGACGTCATCTTCACGCTCGACAAAATCCTCGACCCCGCATCCGAGGCGCTGCAATCCGCCGGCTCGTTCTCGCAGCTCGATCGTGCCCGCACCCGCGCCGTCGGCGATCACACCGTCGAGATCGGATTCAAGCAAGCCTTCGCGACGCAACTCGTCAAATTCAACGACGTGCTCATCGTCCCGCAGCACGTCTATTCAAAAGGCGACTTCCGCAAAGACCACAACGACGTCGCGGTCGGCAGCGGTCCGTATCGGCTGCTCCGCCGCGTGCCCGGCAAAGAAGTGGTGCTGGAGCGCCGTCCCGATTACTGGGACACCCGGCCGCACATCCAGACCATCGTCTTCAAAGTCGTGAACGATCACGGCACCGCGTTCAACGCCCTCCGCCTCGGCGATCTCGACGAGACGATGATCGCGTCCGACACCTGGATCCGCGAGCGCACCAATCCCGCCGTCACGAAAACGGTCGACTTTCAGCGCTTCTACACGCGCAACTACAACTACATCGGCTGGAACAACAAACATCCGCTGCTCTCCGACAAACGCGTGCGGCGCGCGCTCTCGATGTGCGTGCCGGTTGAGTCGGTGGTGAACGACCTCTATCACGGCACCGCGCGCGCGATGAGCGGTCCGTTCACGCCGGACGAGTGGGCGTACAACCCGAACGTGCCGGTGATCCGCCACAACGTCGAAGAGGCGAAGAAGCTGTTCGCCGCGGCCGGCTTCACCGACAGCAACAGCGACGGTGTGCTCGACAAAAACGGCCAGCCGTTCAAGGTCGATCTCATTCTGATGACCGGCAGCGCGACCGCGAAACAGCTCGCGCAGATGGTGCAGGCGGAGCTGAAAAAAGCGGGCGTCGACATGAACCTCGTGCTCATGGACGGCGCGGCCGCGATCGAGAAGATCATGAGCGGCAACTTCGACGCGGCATACCTCTCGTGGGACCTCGATCCCGATCCCGATCCGTTCAACATCTTCCACTCGACGCAAGGGCCCGGCGTCGGTCAGAACTTCGTCTCGTACAACAACCCCGAGGCTGATCGGCTGATCAACGCCGCGCGGCGCGAACTCGATACAGCGAAACGCCAGGCGCTCTACTGGCGCTTGCATGAAGTGATGGCCGAAGACCAGCCGTACACGTGGATCGTGCAGGTGTCGGTGAAGTGGGGCGTGAACAAGCGCGTGCGCGGCGTCGCCGCGAGCAACGGCTTCGGGTTCTTCCTCTGGGCTCCCGGTGAGCTCGACTGGTGGATCGCCCCCGCGCGATGACCGTCTACATCGTCCGGCGGCTCGCGTACGCGGTCCTGACGTTCTTCGGCATCACCGTCGCGACCTTCGTACTGATCCACAGCGTTCCCGGCGATCCGATCTCGTTCTTCATCGGGCGCGCCGGGATGAAGACCATCCCGCGCGAAACGCTCGACACCATCCGCAAAGAGTTCCATCTCGATCGGCCGCTGCCGGTGCAGTACCTCTACTGGGTGCGCGGCGCGATCGCCTTCGACTTCGGCACGTCCATCGACGACCGGCGCCCCGTGCGCGACCGCATTCTCGAGAAGCTTCCGAACACCTTTCAGCTCAACTTCATCGCCTTCGCGCTCGCGGCGCTGCTCGGCATCCCGATCGGCCTCTGGAGCGCGGCCCGTTCCGGACGATTGACCGAGCGCGCCTCCGCGGTCGGCTTCTTCATCCTCTATTCGCTGCCGAGCTTCTGGGTCGCGCTGCTGCTGATGCAGTTCTTCGCGGTGCGTTTTCAGCTTCTGCCGCTGTTCGGCATGACCAGCGACGACTACCTCGAGCTCAGCGCGGCCGGCCGCTTCGTCGATCGCGCGCGTCACCTCGTGCTGCCGGTGCTGACGATGACGTACGCGCAGCTCGCCATCTTTGCGCGTTTCTCCAAGTCCGCATTGACGGAAGTCATCCGGCAGGACTTCATCGTCGCGGCGCGCGCAAAAGGCGCCGGCCCCGCCGCCGTGCTCTGGCACCACGCGTTTCGCAACGCGCTGATTCCGATGATCACGCTCTTCGGCATCACCGTGCCGTACCTCATCTCCGGCAGCGTGATCGTCGAAGAGATCTTTCAGTGGGACGGCGTCGGCCTGCTCTACATCGACTCCGTCCTCTCGCGCGATTACCCGACGGTGATGGGGCTGACCGTGATCACGGCCGTGGTTACGCTGCTGGCGGGACTCGTGGCCGACATCCTCTACGCCGTCGCCGATCCGCGCGTGCGGCTGGGAGAGCGGGCGTGAACGACAGCGCGGCCGACTCGCTCTGGCGGCACACCTGGCTCCGATTCCGCCGCAGCAAACTGGCGACGTTTGCACTGATTTACGTCGGCGTGATCACGATCCTCGCGCTGCTCGCACCGCTGATCGCCAATCGCAAACCGCTGCTGATGCGCACCGCGGCCGGCTGGTCGTCGCCCGCGCTCGCCGACTTTTGGATCGCCGATCCTGACTACGATTTGCCGTCGGCACCGACGA
>DASVRB010000067.1:0-4979 GCA_036388835.1 Thermoanaerobaculia bacterium
CCCCCCAGCACATCACGTACGCCGCTCCCTTCTCGAGCAACGCCTCGGCTGCTGAATAGAGGATGTCGACCGGAAAGTCGCTCGTTGGACCGCCGACCAGGATGACGAAGACATCCGGCAACACGAGGTCGCGGACTTGAGACAACTCGCGGACGAACGCCAGATGCACCTTGCGTCCAAGCTGGTCGTAGCCTGCGAATTCGAGAGTGTCGGTCATCGAGTTCAAGACTGGACCGGCGACGGTATACGCGAACTGCCGCGAGTGAAAGCGGCGACTGGCGTCGCCGCACTCCAAACGTGCGCAGTGCGGCGACACAAGTCGCCGCTTTCACTCCGATCTCGAGCACACATTCTTCAGCCGGACTGGGCCGGTTATTTGCATTTCAGTCCCGCTCGATGTCGGACCTCGACCAGATCGCGGAGATGCTCCGCCGCCAGAAGAGCGACCTCACGGAACAGAGGGAAACGACCGCCTCGCGGCGCGACGAGACGGCGGAACTGGTCGACACGATCAGCGACCTGCGGCAGCGCGCGGAAGAGACGCAGGAGCGCTTCCGCTCCTCCACCGCCGAGGCGCGCGCGAGGAAGAAAAAATAAGCGCGCGTCGATCGAGCGGCCAGCGTGAGCAGATCGAGTGAGCGGCCGTTTGGAGTGCGGCGACGCCAGTCGCCGCTTTTGGGGCGAGGGGCGGAGGCCGGCGCCTCCTGACGAAAGCGGTGGCTTGCGCCACCGCACTCCAAAACGTAGTACGTTCCGGCTCGTGACGACGCGAAAAATCGTGCTGGTGCGGCATGGCCGCTCCGCTCATGTCGTGAAGGGACTGCTCGACCTCCGCGCCTACATGAAATGGCGCGATGACTATGAAGCGGCCGGCCTCGATCCATTCGATGCGCCGCCGCCCGCGCTCACCGCTGCCGCGCAGAATGCAGCAGTGCTCGTGGCCAGTGATGCACGGCGCGCCATCGACTCCGCGCGCCTTCTCGCTCCCGGCCGCGACGTCGTCGTTTCGCCATTGGTGCGAGAGCTTTCGCTGCAGCCGCCGAACTTCACGCGCCTGCGACTCCCACTGATCGGATGGGCCTTATTCATCGGCCTCCGCTGGATGATCCGTCAGGCCCTCCGTGTCGGACACATCACGCCGGAAGAAGAGCAGCGCGTCGGTGACGCCACAGAATGGCTCATCGAGCTGACCGCAAATCACGGCGAGATCACCGTCGTGACGCACGGCGCGATCCGGTCGCTTCTCGCAAAAGAGCTCACAAAGCGCGGCTGGACCTCAGTGACACCGCGGCGGCGCTCCAGTCATTGGAGCGCGTGGTCATTTGCGGCGAACCAATAATCGTTGCGCTGGTCGTTGCGCGGGTCGTTACCGTTCGAGATTCTCCAGTGCTTTTTCCAACTGTTCGTCACGTCCCGTCAGCTTTCGACGAACCCTTCGGCCTTCAGACAACTTTGCTTGCCTATCGGGAGGGCGAGCCGTACAGTGTCGCCGTCCATCCTTCCCCACAAAAAATCTGAAGAGTGCAGCCGGAGGCTCCATGCTTGCTCCGAATACGGCGGCCGTGACCGCCCAGTTGACGTCCGATTACGGCGTGAACGCGAATCTCATGGTGTGGGCGCACACACTGCTCAACACCTCCCTTTATCCGCTCACGCCGAAGCCGGCGTGGTTCGACAAAATCGCGGACGAGCTCACGGCCGCGAAGACGAAAACGGAGACATGGCTCGTCGATGACTATCCCGGCATCGCGGCCGCGCTTCCGCAGACGCTCATCAGCTACGCGAACATGTTCGAGGCGGCATACCGTGAACTGAAGCCGCTGTTCGCGAACGGCAATCCGACCGGAGCATCGCGCGATACGGCACTGGAGCTCATCGCGGCCCTGCAGACGGAAGCGCGCCGCCATCAATGGATGGTGCTCGGTCTGCAGCGGAAGGTGGTCGCGTTCTCCACGCTCGTCAAGGAATCGTCGGCGCGCATGTCCGAGAACGCAAAAGAGGTCAAGAAAACCCTCGGCGCGGCGAGCAAAGACCTGCTGGCGTTGCAGAGCCGGATCGCCGAGCTGCAGCGGACGCTCGGCATCACCACCACTGAAGCGAAGCACTCGATGAACGGCGCGGCCATGACCGGCGCATCGCTCACCATGACCATGATGTCGTTCACCATCACCGCCGGCATCGGTGCCGCCGCGTTCCCGGTGTTCGGCCTCGTCGGTGCGCTCATCGGCATCGGCGTCAATGCCGCGAAGGAAGCGTCGAAGAGCGCGGAAGTCCGTGCGCTCATCCGCGAGATCGGCGAATTGCGTGTGAAAGTGACGGCCGATCAGTTCCAGATCGCCGCGCTGCAGACCATTGAAGCGTCGTGCGAAACGCTGGCCGACGTGACGGTGAGCTCGCTCACGAACATGGAAGGGGTCGTCCATCACTGGGACGACATCGTCGGCCAGCTCGCCGCCGCGCACGAGTTGCTGCAGCAACCAGCGGTCGATCTGTCGCGCGTCGAGGCGTTCCGGTCCCTCTCCTCGGCCGACGCGGCGTGGAAAGTGATCGCCACTCGTGCAGCGAACATCCAGGAGTCCGTGCTGCAGGTGTCGGCCGAGCGGATCGTGCTCACCGGGGACGCCGCGTGAGCGATTCCGGCGCTGCCGCCGATCTGCTCGAGACCTCCGCAAACGACGCCGATTCGGAGTCATTCGGCATCGACGTCGCTCCCTTCGCATCGTCGATCAAAACGATCGGCACGAACGCCGCGCCGATTCGCACATACGCGACGGCGGCGCGGGCGATCCCGATGGGGCCGCAGCCGATCGTGATCGGCGGCTCACCGGCCGGCTCGTACGATCCCCTGTCGAACCGTGCCGACGTCAAGACCGCGCTGTACGCGGCGCAGGCACACGCGCAAGACGTGCTGCAATCGATCGACTCACTTCACGCCTGGGCCGACGGCGGCGCAACGGAAATGGTCGGGCAGATCACGACGCCTCTTCAGACCGCACGGGCGGTTCTGGAGCGAGTTCCCTCCGGCGGCACGCTCTCGCCCGAGGATGCGCAAACGATTTACACGCAAATCCAGCTCGCCGTGATCTACATCCAGCTCGTGCAGATGGTGATTTCGCAGATCGCGAACAGCGTCCGCTCGTTTACCACGCAGATCCTGAACGATCACGAGACGCTTGCACGCGGACCGCTCGCCCTCGCGCAGGTGGTCGAGGAAGTCGGCCGTCAGATCAACGCGGACGCACTTCCGTACATCATCAACCCGCTGAGCCGCGGCATCGGCGAAACGATCCTGCAGATCGGCCGCACGTTCATCGCCGCGGCCACGCAAACGTCGGCCGTCATCGGAAACGCGATGACCGAGCACGAGGCGATGCGCGCGGCCGCGACCGCGCTCGCCAACGCCAGCGAGACCGCGCGCGCCAAAGTGGAGGCGGCGCACAACGCCGTCGCGCGAGCCGACTCCGCCTCTCTGAGCGTCGTCATGCGCAGACTCAATCTCAACTCCGCCATCGCGTCCTGGAACCAGTTCGCCGACTTTTTCACCCGCTCCGGGCTTTGACCCGAAAAGGAGAAACGCTATGACTGCTCGCAACCTGACCCTCGTTTCGACGGACAACCTCGACCTCTCGGTGAACTCAGACGCGGCGGGAAACGTGCTCGCCGACAAACTCGACGCGCTGTCCATCGTCACCGCGTATTCGCACGCGGTCGTCAACACGGTCATCAACCCGGTCACGACGCCCGCCGAGACCTGGTTTTCGAAGCTGAACGACAACCTCAACCTCGCCAAGACCCACTCGATGAGTTGGATCTCCGACGTTGCACCGAAAATCGGCTCCTCGGTTCCTCAGACGATCATCAATTACAACAACGACTTCAATGCCGCGACGGCGGAAATGCTGAGAATCGTCAATGGGAAATCCTCACTGTCGCTTGCCGAGAAAAACGATTTGATCGAGTTGATCGAGGCGACCCTCGGATCGCTGAAAACCCAGCAGAGCGCGATCAGTGACGTTGAAAAGCAGGTCAAGCAGCTCACGAAGGATTTCAATGACGATCACACGAACCTCGTCGACGGACAGGATGGTGCCGCCAAAGCCGTGGAGCTCGCCGAGGCGGAGCGGGTGGGGATCGAGAACAAGATCGGCGAGCTGCAGACCGAGCTCGATAACGCACGCGCCAAGGTCACGCTGTCGGGCATTGGACTCGGCCTCAGTATTTTCCTCGCCGTCGCCGCGTTTGCACTGGCGGTCGCGTCGGGCGGCGCCGGCGCGCTGCTCGTCGCCGGCGCCATCGGCGTCGTCGGGATCGGCACTTCTGCCACGTTCACCGGCATCTTCTCCGCGGAAATCAGCCGCCTGATCTCTGAGATCGCTGAGAAACAAACGATGCTCAGCAACAAGAAACGGCAGGTCACCGCACTCAAGGGGCTGGTCGACTCGGTCGACAAGCTGCGCGGACACAATGAAGAGGCAAAAGCTGCCATGACCCACATCTCGACGATGTGGGAGACGCTCGGCGGCAAGCTGAGTGAAGTCCTGTCGAAGCTCAAAAATGCGCAAGGCGATGAGGTCAGCGTCACGCTCCGCCGCATGAACATCAACGCCGCCCGCACGTCATGGGACCAGACCGCCGCCTGGGCGCAAAAGGTTCAGGACCTCGCCTCGGGCACGCGGGTGCAGCCGGTCATCCAGCACGACACGCTGCGCATGCTCGCGTAAGCGGTCACTCCACAATGAGGACAGGCGCCATCCGCGCCTGTCCTCTCATCCACAAGAAATTGCGCAATTGCCGCGACGGCGCGTATCCGCTCGCTGACACCTGTCAAAGGATCCCTCCCGATATTTCTTGCGTTGCGAGGGAGTAGTGACGCTCGGAAGAAATTAGTTTGGAGTGCGGCGACGCCAGTCGCCGCTTTCACTGGCCGCGGCATCGCCGCGGCTGCCGCCGACTGACGTCGCCGGCCAGTCAAAGCGGCG
>DASVRB010000068.1:0-3200 GCA_036388835.1 Thermoanaerobaculia bacterium
CTACGCCGTCGATGGAGTGCAGTACGGTCCCGTGTCGGCCGACGATCTCCGCCGTTTTCTCGCGGAGGAACGCCTCGCTCGGGAGGACTTTGTCTGGCATGCCGCGCTGCCGGCGTGGGTAGAAGCAGGGAAGGTTCCGGAGCTCGCCGGCCCACCACCGCCGTTGTTCGCGGTCGGTGTCCCCAAGCTCGTGGCGATGTATCTGCTGACGTTCGGCATCTATCAGTTGTACTGGTTCTACAAGCATTGGTCGACCATTCGCGCGAGGGACGGCCAAGAGATGTGGCCGGTCGCGCGGGCGTTATTCGCATTCTTTTTCTTCCACGACCTCGTCACGACCATCAACCACAAGGCGCGTGCGTACGGGATTGAAGGGATGCTGCCGGCCGGCGGTTTGACCGCGCTCTTTGTCATCGCGACGTTGATGAACCGCTTCGACAATGCGCTGTTTCTACTCGCGCTGGCGGCGGTGATTCCGCTCGTTGTCGTGCAGTCGCGCGTGAATGAGATCAACACGAAGGCCGCGCCGTTGGCCGATCGAAATGCGCGCCTCCGCGGCGCGAACTGGATCGTGATCGTCGTCGGTTCGATCTTCGTCGCGTTGATCCTGATCGGCACGTTCATCGACGCGCAGCCGTGATCCGCATCGCGAAACACCCCGAAAGCCCAACACCTAAAGCCCAACGCCTTGTTGCGACTACCGCAACGCCGCAATGCGCGCATTCACCGGACACCTCTCCTCATGCGCGCCCGGCAAATATCCGATCGACAGCAGAAACGATCCTGTGATCTCGCCGCCGGTGAAGACGAATGTCTTCTTGAAGAGCTTCACCCACTCTTCCTTCGTCCGCGGATGATGCACGGCCAGCCATTCGGCGAATGAGCCGTGCGATTTCTGCAGGGACTGAATGCGTTTCGCGTTCTCGATCGCGGCGTCGACTTTCAGACGGTTGCGGATGATGCCGGCGTCTTCGAGCAGGCGCGCGCGTTTGCGTGCGTCGAATCGCGCTACTTTCGCGATGTCGAACTGCGCGTACGCGGCGCGGAAGGCGGCGCGCTTCTGGAGGATGGCCAGCCAGGAGAGGCCGGCCTGATTGATCTCGAGCACGAGCCGCTCGAAGAGAACGTCGTCTTCCGTGACCGGAAAGCCGTACTCCTCGTCGTGATACGGGCCGTGAAATGGATGGCCGGGAGCGATGTCGCAGTAACTCATTCGCGCCGTTCATGCTGCCACAAAGTTTTTGCTTGCGTGCTCAGCCGCTGTTGACCAGACTGCGGGCCGGCATGGGTCCGCTCCAGATCGTCATCGCGGTATCTGTGGTCGCGGTGTCGGCGTCGATCATCCTCAGGCAAATCAGTGTCGCGCGCGCGGCGCGCGAGCTCGATGAGACGAACCGCTTCGCGACCGAGATCATCGACAACGCGGGTGAAGGCATCGTGGTCTACGACCGCGAGCTTCGCTATGTGGTCTGGAACCGCTTCATGGAAGGGATGACCGGCATGCGCGCCGCCGACGTGCTCGGGCGCCGCGCGGTCGAGCTCTTCCCGCACCTGCGCGAACGGCAGATCGACGAACTGCTGCGCCGCGCGTTCGCCGGCGAGACGGTCTCGTCTCCCGATACGCACTTTGTCGTCCCGGCGAACGGCCGCAGCGGCTGGGTCTCCTCCGTCTATCGCCCGCATTACGACGACCGCGGCAACATCGCCGGCGTGATCGGTCTCATTCGCGACATCACGCAGCGCAAGGACGTCGAACAGCAGATCGAATATCAGGCCTATCACGACGCGCTGACCGGGCTCGCGAACCGCCGCCTGTTTCAGGAGCATCTCTCGCTCGCACTGGCGCTCGCGCAACGCCGCAAATCATCGGTCGCGGTGCTGTTCCTCGATCTCGATCACTTCAAGACCATCAACGATTCGCTCGGACATTCGGTCGGCGATGAGCTGCTGCGCGAGATCGCCAAACGTCTGAAGTCGGCGGTGCGCGAAGGCGACACGGTCGCGCGTGTCGGCGGCGACGAGTTCACGATCGTGCTGCAGGAACTGACGAGCAGCGACGCCGCGGCGGTGGTCGCGCAGAAGGTGCTGCGCAAAATCTCGGAGCCGATCGAGGTGAGCGGGCACCGTCTGTACGTCACGACGAGCATCGGCGTGACGCTGTTCCCCGACGACGGCGAAGACGCGGAGACGCTGCTGAAGAACGCCGACGCCGCGATGTACCGCGCCAAATCCGAGGGGCGGAACACGTACCAGATGGCCACGCGCGAGCTGAGCTACCGCACGCGCGAACGGATGACGCTCGAGAACGGGCTGCATCGCGCACTCGAATCGGGCGAGTTCACGCTGCTCTATCAGCCGCAGGTCGAAGCGGACGAGGGCGAGGTGTCGATCATCGGGATGGAGGCGCTGCTGCGCTGGAACCATCCGGAGCGCGGCGTGATCACGCCGGAACATTTCATCGGCGTCGCCGAAGAGCGCGGCCTGATCCTGCCGATCGGCGAGTGGGTGATCCGCGAGGCCTGCTACGCCGCGCGCCGTTTTCACGACAACGGCATGCCGCGCTTCCGCGTGGCGGTGAATCTCTCCGCGCGGCAGTTCCGCGATCCGTCGCTGCTCTCGACGGTCGAGTCGGTGCTCGCGGACAGCGGCATCGATCCGCGCACGCTGGAACTGGAGATCACGGAGACGGTGGCGATGGAGGACGTCGAGCTGACCATGAGCACGCTCGCGGAGTTTCGGAAGCGCGGCGTCACGATCGCGATCGACGACTTCGGTACGGGCCACTCTTCCCTCAGTTACCTCAAACGTTTCCCGATCGACGCGCTGAAGATCGACAAAGGATTCGTGTTGGATCTCCCCGACAAGTTCGAAGACGCCGCGATCGTCAGCTCCGTGATCCAGCTCGCGAACGGCCTCGGCCTCCGCGTGATCGCGGAAGGCGTCGAGACGAAGGAGCAGCTCGATTTCCTGCGCGACGCCGGCTGCCGTGAGCTGCAGGGCTACTACTTCAGTTACCCGATCGGTCTCACCGAAGTGGAAAAGCTCGTCGCCCTCGGCGCGGTCGCGAATTAAGGGAACGGACGAGAGGCCTCCGGCGGGCCGGCACGGCCGGCCGCGTTGGTTGCCTCAGGCCGGCCGGACACACGTCGCACGAATCACGATTTGCGGGGACAACAAACGCTGCCGGCCGTGCCGGCCCG
>DASVRB010000069.1:0-2625 GCA_036388835.1 Thermoanaerobaculia bacterium
CTCGCCGCCGCGCTCGCCACGATCCGGTCCGATGTCGATGAGGTGATCGGCCGCGCGGATGATCGCTTCCTCGTGCTCAACCACGAGCAGCGTGTTGCCTTTGTCGCGCAGGTTGTGAATCACGCGGACGAGACGGCCGACATCGCGCGGATGGAGGCCGACACTCGGCTCGTCCATGACGAAGAGCGTGTTCACGAGTGACGCACCCAGGCAGGTGGTGAGATTCACGCGCTGCACTTCCCCGCCGCTCAACGTCCGGGTCGAGCGGTCCAGGGTGAGATAGCCCAGCCCGACGTCGCACAAGTAGGTGAGGCGCGTCACCACTTCGCGGCGCAACATCTCGGCCGTGGAGTCGTTAGGCGGGAGGGCGATTTTCTCGAGCAAATCGCGCGTCCCGCAGATCGGACGCGCGGCGAGGTCGGGCAAGGTCAGCTCGGTCGCGAGCCATTTCCCATTCACTTCGGACGGCGGCGGTGTGACGACGCGGTAGTTGAGGGCGTCGGGTTGAAAGCGGCCGCCGTTGCAGGTCGGGCACGTGGTGTAGGCGCGGTAGCGGCTGAGCAACACGCGCACGTGCATCTTGTAGGTCTTGCTCTCGAGCCACTTGAAGAAGCCGCGCACTCCGTACCAGCGATCGCTCTCGTAGTCGTCGTCCGTGTACTCGCCGCTCTTCTTCTCGCCGTTGATGACGAAATCCTGGTCTGCTTTCGGCAGCTCTTCGAAGGGCGTGTGGACGTCGATGTCCTCGCGCGCGCAGGCCCGGAGCAAGTCCTTCTGCGATTCGCCCATCTCTTCGCCGCGAAAGACGCGCACAGCGCCGGCTGAAATCGAGACGGAGCGATCGGGGATGGCGCGGTTCAGGTCAATCGCGATCGTGCGGCCGAAACCGCGGCACTCCGGGCATGCGCCTAACGGGCTGTTGAAGCTAAACAGGCCGGGCGTCGGCGGACGGATGTCGAGATCGCAATGCGCGCAATGCCAGCCGGTCGAGTACGGATGTTCCTTCTTCGACTCGAAGTCGATGACGTTGACGCGGTCCTTGCCGAAGCGCAGCGCAGTCTCAAGCGCTTCGACTAGTCGCGATCGGTTCCCTTCGGAAATCGCGATCCGATCCTGTATCACCTGCACGCGCGCGCCGAGTCGCGTGATCTTCTGGTCCGTGTCGGCGCGGACGACTTCACCGTTGAGCCAGACGCGCAGGTAGCCTTGCTGCTGCAGGAACGCGAAGAACTCCTTCGGATCCGTTTTTGCCGGAACGGAAACCCAAAACGTGATGAGCACGGTCTTGCCGCCGAGCGCGCGGGAGACATCGTCCGCAATCGATTTCGCGGTCTCCGGCCGAATCTCGCGGCTGCAGCTGGGGCAAAAAGCCTGCGCGATTCGTGGCCAGAGAAGCTTCAGGTAATCGTTGATCTCCGTCATCGTTCCGACGGTCGAGCGCGACGACTTCACCGGGTTCGCCTGCTCGATCGCGATCGCCGGCGGGATGCCGCGGATTTCATCGACGCGCGGCTTGTCCATGCGATCGAGAAATTGCCGCATGTAAGGGGAGAAAGTCTCGACGTAGCGGCGCTGGCCTTCGGCGTAGATGGTGTCGAAGGCGAGGCTCGATTTACCGGAGCCGCTCGGTCCGGTGATGACGGTCAGCTTCCCGAGGGGGAGATCGAGATCGATGCCCTTGAGGTTGTTCTGACGGGCGCCGCGAATCTCCACGCACCCGCGATCAGCGGGCGCGGTGACGCACTCGTTCTCAGCCTCAGTCCGAACCACCGGTGAGTATCCGGGATGCCACTCCTGTCTGCAACAGACCCGCCACTGCCGCAGCGGTTCACGGAGTCGTTTTGCGCGCGATTGACTGCGCGGCCTCCGACTGGGCAGACTCCGCGCATGAAAGTTATCGTCTCGCTCCTCGTGGCACTGGCGCTCGGCGCCGCTCACGTCTTTGCCGCAGATCAGTCACCGGCGCCTTCGCCTGCGGCAAAGAAGAAGTCGCAGACGCCGCCTGCTGATCCCGCGCAGACGGACGCTGCCGCTGCCGCCGTCGCGGGCAAGCGCGCTCCGGGCTTGTTCAGGGCCGAGACTCAGTCGGTCGCTAATGGGAGCGCCGAACAGACAGCGAAACCGGAAGCGAAAAAGGGGACGGTTTCGGGCGGCGTTCTGAACGGAAAAGCCATCTCGAAGCCGCAGCCGGCTTATCCAGCAAGCGCGAAAGGTTCCGGCGCCTCAGGAACGGTGAAGGTAGAGGTGGTGGTCGGTGAAAATGGGCGCGTCGTTTCCGCGAAGGCGGTCTCCGGTCATGCGCTGCTCCGGGAGGCAGCGACGAAAGCGGCACAGCAGGCGCGATTCAAACCGACCTTGCTCTCCGGTCAGCCGGTGAAGGTCACCGGCGTCATCACCTACAACTTCGTTCTGCAGTAGCGCATCGTTCCGTCAGGACCCGAAGCGCTCGGACACTTTATCGCGCTGGCCGACCAGTTCGCGCGGCATGTCCTGCCCGATCGTCTCGAAGAACGTGGTCTGGCTTTCCAGCTCCGGCTTCCACTCGTCCGGCTTGATCGAGAACAGCTCGCGCATCGTCTCGCGTGAGATATCGAGACCCTCGAGATCGAAATCCTCCGGACGCGG
>DASVRB010000070.1:0-2246 GCA_036388835.1 Thermoanaerobaculia bacterium
AACGATTACTACGTGTACGACGCGAATGACGAGCGGATCGGAGCCTTGAGCGCGCCGTCCGGCAGCTGGAAGTGGACGATTCGAGGAGCGGGCGGCGAGGTCGTGCGCGAGTACGAGTCGGCGAACTTCACGAACGCGCCGTGGATCTGGCTGGAGGACTTTGTGCACCGGGGAGGCCGTGTCGTCGCCTCCGAGCGCGAACAGGCCGAAGGCGGCCGCCGCCACTTCCACCTCGATCACCTCGGCACCGTGCGTATGGTCACGAACCACGAAGGCCAGGCCGTCTCCCGCCACGACTACACCCCCTACGGCCTCGAGGCCACGCCGCTCAGCCAGGAAATGGACCGCGGCTACTCCCGCGCCAACACGCTGGTCTTCACCGGCCACGAACGCGACTACAACAGCGGCACGGCGACGCAAAACACCGACTATCTGGATTACATGCACGCGCGGTATTACAAGGCGAGTTGGGGGAGGTTCTTGTCGGTTGATTCGGGCAGGGACTCGCATCCGCGGCAGCCGCAGAGCTGGAATCTGTACACGTACGTTCGGAATAACCCGATGCTTCTAGTGGATCCGGACGAAACGCCACGATCGTATGCAGTGAACCTGAGAACGACTGCGTCGTGAATGTTACTGTGCAGGCCGTGTATGCTCCAACTGACGAAACGGCGGCTGAGGCGGCCCAAGAATTCAAGAAGAACGCCGAGAGCTACTGGAACGCGCAGCAGTTAATGGGGCCTGATGGCGAGGAGATCACATTTAACGTATCAGTGATCCCTGTCGCGGCCGACCAGGTTGATAACAGTCAAGATAAGATGATGATCGTCAATGGCTCAGGTGTTGCGCGTGTGAACTTACACGGCGCTGCCCGGCCACAGTGACAATCCGACCGATCAGGCCGTTCGCTTCACGAGCGACCGCACAGGGAATCCTTCTGGCCATCGAGGGGTAGATGCTCATGAGATGGGTCATTTTATGGGCCTAGGCGATATCGGCCCGAGGCCGATTCAGGATTGGGGTGATGGTCGGGCAACTCAGGACATCATGTGGTACGCGCGGCGTGGAAACTCGCCATTAACTGCCGGCTGGACGCTGTTCTCGCCCGCCAACACCAACGTCACAATCGTGAGGTTGCCATGAGCGCCGTTGAGAATCGAATGAACGTGTGCGTGGTCCTGGTCAGTCTGCTCTCCGTAGCTTTAGCTGTCGGATGCGGGACCCAAGGTAAGCCCGCCAACCTTAGCGTTGCTTCCGATTTTGACTGTCCGCCGCTGCCTGGTGATGCGCCTCGACCCGACCTCTCGGAGGCGCTTGTTGCCGGCGATGAGGCAGCAGCGACGGCGTTCAACTGTGAATTCCTGCGCGGCAACTTGTCCGTGACTTCGGCGCTGCTACACGATTCACGATGATCTTTCGAGTGCCGGCGGCCGATCACTATTATCAGTTCCGGCCCGCCCGCGTATCAGACGCCGCTCTATGTCTCCTGGGAGTCAAGTATCGCGTTACGACGCCTGAGATTCTTAGGCCCAACAGTGCGTTGGCTTCTGTTTGTGCAGATTCGTGTGATGTGTGCTCATCCCGTGTGCCCGTGCTAGATGATCGCATTCGTACCGCCGTACGTGAGTATTGGGTGTCGCGCATCGATTAGCAGCCGTGCGGCAGCGGCACAGCGAGGCTGTGCCGCATGTCAGGAGGCGGCGGCGTAGTGGTGAGACCGCTCCCCGCTTCACGCTACTGCAGCGCGTTCAGCAACGATCGGGTACTCTTTCAATGATCGTTCCGCGCGCCCTGCGCGAACGTTGCAAGCGACAAGGATGATGCACGCCGCCGGCGCCTCACCAGCAGGCGTGGAGACGCGCCCGCAGTTCGTCCTGGTGCTCACCGGCGGCAGAGAGGCGGCGCCCGATCTGGCGGCCTACGGCGCGACGAAGGTCGACCAGTGGTACGACCGCATCTTCATCCGTATTTCGGACGAGCAGGCGCGCGAGCTGTCGAAACACCCGAGAGTGCGGTTCGTCCAGCGGATGCTCGAGGCGGGAGAGCGGCGCGACGAGCAGGTCGTCGCCGAAGACCGCGTACAGGCGCAAATCGCAACTGACGCGATCGGTACGGACGCGGTGACGAGCCCGACATGGAGCAGCGGCGACTACAAGTATGACGGCGATGGCAACATCATAGGAATTGGCACCGACTATTACGTCTATGACGAAGTTGGCCGGCTGGTCCGTGCCGCAGTCCGGGGC
>DASVRB010000071.1:0-9942 GCA_036388835.1 Thermoanaerobaculia bacterium
CCGAGGAACCGAGGAACTCCGAGGAACTCCGAGGCACTCCGAGGAACCCCCAAGGGGCACCCCCGTTGCACTTGAACTGCGCGAAGGAGGCTTCATGGAAAATCGCGAACGAGATCGTGTCAGTCAGCGAGACGAGCCCACCGACGCTGGCGAGATCAACCGCCGGACGGAGGAGGAAAAGGGGCGCGAGCAGAACAAGAACGCCGACTTTGGTCAGAAGATCGGCCAGGCCGAGAAGCTCGACGACACCGGAAAAATCGGCGACGCCACGGAAGGCCGCCACTAGTTTTTCGAACCAGGTGGAGGACAGGCAATCCTGCCTGTCCTCTCGGTCTTTTGCGGGAAGGCGGGACAGGCAGGATTGCCTGTCCTCCACTTCGGCTGCGCTATCATCCCGGGCGGGTCGCATGTCCGAAATCACCATCAGTCCTGCCTCCGCCGACGACCTCGACGCCGTGAAGGCATTGCTCGTCGCGAGCGGCCTTCCGACCGCCGGCGTCGATGAGCATCTGAAGACATTTCTCGTTGCGCGCGATGGCGACACGCTCGTCGGATGCGGTGGCGCCGAGGCCTACCAGTTCGCCGCGCTGATCCGCTCCATTGCCGTCGATCCGAACTATCGCAGCAGCGGACTTGGGCGGCGGCTCGTGCGGCAGTTGCTCGACCGCCTCGCATCGCGCGGACTGCGCGAGTTCTACCTCCTCACCACCGACGCCGAGGGGTACTTCAAAAAGCGCGGCTTCAAAGTCATCGATCGCGATGAAGTGCATCCGCAGTTGCTCTCCTCGCGCGAATTTCAGGATGCCTGTCCTGACAGCGCGGTCTGCATGCGCCTCGTGATGCTCGTGTGAGGAGCACCGCCTGAAAATCTTCGACGCCCACATCCACGTCCAGCCGTGGGAAATGGTCAAGCCCGAGGTGCTGGCGCTGATCGACGACGCCTCGCATGCGAATGCGAAAGAGGTGTTGTCGTCGCCTGAAAACCTCCTCCGCCACCTCGATGCCGAGGGGGTCGAGCGCGCCTGCTGCATCAACTACGTTTCGCCCGACGTCATGGGCTTCACGCGCGAGGTGAACGACTGGATCGCGCGATTCACCTCCGCGCATCGCGATCGGCTCGTTGCCGTCGGCTCGGTCAATCCGCTGCACGAGCTGAACGTGCGCGACGAGATTCGCCGCGTGCTCGATCTCGGCATCGGCATGATCAAGATCCATCCGCCGCATCAGCTCTTCTCGCCGAACGCGTATCGCGGCGAGTTGTGGCAGCTCGCGGAGATCTACCGCGAATGCGAGGAGCGGAAGATTCCGGTGATGTTTCACACCGGCACGTCGGTGTTCCCGCGCGCGCGCAACGTCTTCGCCGACCCGATGCCGATCGACGACGTGGCCATCGACTTTCCGCGCCTCCCGATCATCCTCGCGCACGCCGGGCGGCCGATGTACGGCGAGACCGCGCTCTTCCTCGCGCGCCGCCATCCGAACGTGCACCTCGACATCTCCGGCATTCCGCCGAAGTCTCTGCTGCGCTATTTCCCGCGCGTGGTCAGTGTGGCGAACAAAGTGTTGTGGGGGACGGACTGGCCTTCGCCCGGTGTCGTATCGATGCGGCGCAATGTCGAAGAGTTCCGCGCGCTTGGGTTGGGTGAGGACGTCGAGCGGCGTGTGTTGTGGGAGAACGCGTCTGCGCTGTTCTAGTGGAGCGGCGGGCTTCAGCCCGCCGAACATTAGATGACGTCGGCGGGCTAAAGCCCGCCGCTCCACTTATCTGGCGAGCAATCCATCCACATCAACCCCCACCGCGCGCAACGCGTCGAACGTCCCAACATCCGACCACGCGAAATCGCCGCGCAACGTGGCGACCCGCGGCGCTTTCTCCATCAACGCGTAATCGATGGAGATCGACGGCATTTCTTCGTAGGTCGATTCGCTGACGCGCACGATTTCCGGTGCGGCGGCGGTGAGCTCGCGGCGGAAGACCTCGGAGCGCCAGACGAACATGCCGCCGTTCCAGGCGTAGTTGCCGGCGCGCAGAAACTGCTCGGCCGTGGCGAGATCGGGTTTCTCGCGAAAGGAGCGGACGCGCTGTACTTCGTCTTCGAGCGTTTCGCCGACCTCGAGGTAGCCGTAGCCGGTGTTCGGGTCGGTCGGATGGATGCCGATGGTCACGAGCTCGTCGTGCGTTTCGGCGAAACGGTACGCGCGATCGAGCACGCGCACGAACTCCGGCTCGTTGCCGATGTAGTGATCGGAGGCGAGGAACGAAATGGTGCAGGGGCCGAGGCGCTGCTCGATGGCGAACGTGCAGAGCGCGATCGCAGGGGCGGTGTTGCGGCGCGCCGGTTCGGCCAGCACGTTTTCCGGCGGCATCTCCGGCAGATGCTCGCGGCATTTGTCGGCGTACTGCACGTTCGTCGAAACGAAGATCGATTCGGCGGGCAGCAGTTGCGCGACGCGCGCGAACGTCAATTGCAACAGCGAGCGGCCGTCGAACAGCTTCAGGAACTGCTTCGGATTTTCGTCCGAAGAGAGCGGACGAAGGCGCGTGCCGGCGCCGCCGGCGAGGATGACCGCGGCGCGCGTCATGATGCTTTTCTCCCGACCGCGATCAGGCTGAGACCCGACGACGGATTCTCGCCTTCGATTTTGCGCAGCAGCGGCACGAGCATGTCGAAGAGGCGCGACTGGCCGCTCGGCAGCGCCTTGCGGCGCAGGAGTTTTGCGTTGAAGCGCCATGCGGCGCGGGCGATGCGGTTCTGAAAGCTCACGTGCTCCACCTCGAGTCCGGCCTGCTGCAGCTTCGCGACCAGCTCGTCGCGCTCATAGCGGCGCGCGTGCCCGAGGGCATCGTCGATCGAGCCGTAGAGCGACTGTCCGGCGGGGACAAAGATCACCACGCGGCCGCCGGGGACCAGCAGTTGCGCGGCGCGGCGCAGCAGCGCGACGTCGTCGGCCGTGTGCTCGAGCACGTTGATCAGCGTGATGGTGTCGAACGCGTAATGCGCGAGCGCGAGCGACCGATCGCTGTCGAGATCGACCCGCTCCACTTCGATGCCGGGGCGGCGGCGGAACATGTTGCGCAGGCGATCGACGTATGCCGTCTCGCGATCGCTCGCCACCACCAGCTCGCGTCCGTACATGAAGCGCGTCATCGCGCCGTGACCGGCGCCCGCTTCGAGCACGCGCTGCCCGATGAAGGGACGGAGACGATCCCAAATCCAGCCGTTGTATCGCTTGAGACGCGCGCGCCGGCGGATCTGCGTGAAGGTGCGCGGCTCGCTGGCCGGATCGTGAAAGAGACCGTAGCGGAAAATCGTGTAGAGGGCGGAGAAGCCGTCCTTCCAGTTGATCTTCTTTCCTTCCCAGTAATCGCGGCCGTAGTAGGCGATCGGCACTTCGAAGATGCGGTAGCCGCGCTTGGCGAGTTTGGCCGTGATCTCCGGCTCGATGCCGAAGCGGTCGGAGCGCAGCGGAATGGATTGAATGACCTCGCGCCGGAAGACTTTGTAGCAGGTCTCCATGTCGGTGAGATCGAGGTTGGTCGTCATGTTGGAGAGGAAGGTGAGGAACGTGTTCCCGAGACGGTGCCAGAAGAGCATCACGCGCCGGGGATAGCCTTCGAAGCGCGAGCCGAACACGACGTCGGCGTGCCCGTCGACGATCGGCTGGATCAGCTTCGGATACTCCTCCGGGTCGTACTCGAGATCGGCATCCTGGATCAGCACGATCTCGCCGCGCGCCTCGGCGATGCCGCGCCGGATCGCCGCCCCCTTGCCCATGTTCACCGGCTGCAGCACCTGCCGGATCTCCGGAAACTGCTGCGCGAGCGCCGCCACCACATCGCGCGAGCCATCGGTGGAGACGTCGTCGATGACCACGATCTCTTTGTCGATCGGCACCGCACGCACGCGCCGCAAAAGCTCCGCGACCGTCGCCCGCTCGTTGTAGCAGGGGACGATGACGGAGAGGAGTGGCGCGGCGGGCGTGTCGCTCATGGGCGGGCGCATTTTAGGGGAATTGAAAATTGAAAATTGAAAATGACACGTCGTTCTCGACGATCCGCCGCATTCGCGACGAATGAAGTGTCATCCCGCGCGTCAGCGCGGGATCCCCTTCACGAGCAGCAGCGTCGCGATCCGCAGGGGATTCCGCGCTGACGCGCGGAATGACACACCCACACCTTCTGAGAAGTGACTCCCCTTTTTTCAATTTTCAATTTTCAATTTTCAATTCGAACTATCCTCCGCGCGCGAGATGGCACACACCACCAACGAATCGCTGCGCAAATCGCTGCACATTGCGTTCGGGCTCGGCGCGTTCGCGCTGAAGTGGCTGACGTGGGAGCTGGCGGCGGCGGTGTGCGTGGTGGCGATCGTCGGCAACTGGCTGCTGCTGCATCGCGTGGTCGGACGCTCGGTCGCGCGCGATGAGCGCGGGTTCGACGCCGGCATCGTGCTCTATCCGGTCGCGGTGCTGCTGCTGATCCTCGTCTTCCGCAATCAACTCCATTTCGCCGGCATCGCCTGGGCCATGCTGGCGTTCGGCGACGGTGTGGCCACGCTCGCCGGCAAGGCCTTTCGCATCGCGCCGCTGCCGTGGAATCGCGACAAATCGTGGGGCGGATTGCTGGCGTTCTTCATCGCCGGAAGTGCGGGAGGATGGGCGGTCGCGTCGTGGCTCGGCTACCACGCGCCCGGCGTGGTGCTGCTGACGGCGCTCGTGACGGCGATCGTCGAATCGCTCGCGCTCGGCGTGGATGACAACGTGACGGTGCCGTTCGCGGCCGCGGTTACGCTGGCCATCGCTGCGATTCAGCCGCAGTACGAATACGGTCCGTGGCCCGACACCGTGCCGTGGCTGATCGTGAACGCAATGCTCGCGATGGGCGGCTACTTTGCGCGCTCGGTGAGTTTCTCCGGCGCCCTCGGCGGATGGCTCCTCGGCGCGATCCTGATCCTCGGCGCGGGCTGGCCGCTTTACGTCGCGCTGCTTGTTTTCTTCGTCATCGGCACGGCGACAACCAAACTCGGATATCAGAAGAAAGCTCGCGCGGGGCTGGCGCAGGAAGCGGGCGGCCGTCGCGGTTTCAGTCACGCCTTCTCGAATGTCGGCGTCGCCGCGATCTGCGCGATCGCGGTGTCGCGCGCGAGCCGCGTGGAAACGGGCCTCGAGCTGATGACGCTCGCGTATCTGATGGGCATTGCCTCGCTCGCCACCGCCGCCGCCGACACGACCGCGTCGGAGATCGGACAGCTCTTCGGTCGTCGCGCGTTCCTTCCGCTGACACTGCGACGCGTGCCGGTCGGTACCGAGGGGGCGATTTCCATCGAAGGAACCGCGGCGGGGCTGCTCGGCGGACTGGCGGTCGCGGCGGCGAGCATCACCGCGCTGAACTACGGGTTGCCGCGGCCGTGGGGGCCGCAGACCGGCGCATACGAGATCATGCTGGTCACGCTCTGCGCGTTTGCAGGGTCGTATCTCGAATCGATCGCGGGAAGTTGGAACCGGAAGCGCAAGAACCCGATCCCGAACGGCGTGCTCAACTTCTTCAACACCACGGCCGGGGCGCTCCTCATGTATTTCGCATGGCAAACAGCACACTGAAAAAAGTCGTCATCGTCGGCCGGCCGAACGTCGGCAAGTCGACCCTCTTCAACCGTCTCGCCGGCAAGCGCCGCGCGCTCACGCACGATCTGCCGGGCATGACCCGCGATCGCCTGACCGGCATCGTCGAGCTCGACGACGGCCGCCGCTACGAGCTCACCGACACCGGCGGTCTCGAATACGGCGAGTCGCCGATGTCGAAGTTCGCGGGCGAAATCCGCGATCAGGCGCAGCGCGCGCTCAACGAAGCGGACTTCATCCTCTTCGTCGTCGACGGTGCGGCCGGCCTGCTGTCGGAAGACCGCGACATCGCTCAGGACCTGCGCGCCGAAGCGTCGAAAACGGTGCTCATCGTCAACAAGACCGATCGCAAGGACGCCGAGGAAGCGGTCAACGAATTCTGGGAGCTCGGCTTCGAGCGGGTCATGCCGATGTCGGCGGAGCACGGCAGCGGCGTCGACGACGTGATCGACGCGATCTCCGAGATCGTGCCGGCCGACTCGATCGAGCCGGAAGAGGAAGACGAGAACGCGCCGATCCGCGTGGCCATCATCGGCCGCCCGAACGTCGGCAAATCATCGCTGCTGAACAAGCTGATGCAGGAAGAGCGTGCAGTGGTCTCGCCGATCTCCGGCACGACGCGCGACGCCATCGATTCCGAGCTGACGCGCAACGGCAGACGCTACACGATCATCGACACCGCCGGCATTCGCCGCAAAGGGAAGACGCACGACGAGGCGGAGAAACTGGCCGTGATTTCGGCGCGCAAGGCGATCGAGCGTTGCGAGATCGCGTTGGTGATGATCGACGCGACGGAAGGCGTGACGGGGCAGGACGCGACGGTGGCCGGCTACGCGGAGGACGCCGGCAAGGCCGCGATGATCCTGGTCAACAAGTGGGACGTCGACGAGCACGCGCAGGACGACGCGAAAAAGTTCGAGGAGAAGGTCCGCTTCGAGATGAAGTTCCTCTCATACGCGCCGCTCGAGTTCATCTCCGCGAAAAGCGGCCGCCGCGTGGAGAAGGTGTTCCCGAAGATCGACTCGATCATCGAGGGCTACCGCCGCCGTTTCCGCACCTCGGAGCTGAATCAGATCCTCGAGCGCGCCGTCACCGCGCACCATCCGCCGACCGTGCGCGGCAAGCAGCGCCGCTTCTACTACATGACGCAGCTCAAGGCCGGCCCACCGACGTTCGCGCTTTTTTCGAATGTGGACGAGCCGATTCACTTCTCGTATCGCCGCTATCTCGAGAATCAGTTCCGCGACGCGTTCAAGCTGGTCGGCTGCCCGATCCACTTCGTGATTCGCGCGCGGAAGGGGATGAAGCGGGAGCGTTGACGTTGACGGCGAGGCGGGCTCGCGCTCACTCGCCGATGTCTTCGTTCCACAGCTCGGGACGATCGCGAATGAACGCGGTCATGAGCTCGACGCAGTCCGCGTTCTGCAGCACCTCGACTTCGACGCCGCGCGCGCGCAGCAACTCTTCTTCGCCCATGAATGTCTGGTTCTCGCCGACGATCACGCGCGGGATGCCGTAAAGCAGGATCGCGCCGCTGCACATCGAGCAGGGTGAAAGCGTCGTGTAGATGACGCACTCGCGATAGACGCGGGCGGGGAGACGCCCGGCGTTTTCGAGCGCATCCATTTCACCGTGCAGCGTCGGGCTGCCGCGCTGGATGCGCCGGTTGTGGCCGCGGCCGAGAATCTTGCCGTCGTGCACGAGCACCGAACCGATCGGGATTCCTCCCTCCGCGAGACCCTGCCGCGCTTCCTGGATCGCCGCTTCCATGAACACATCCGACATCGGTCCGTCGCTCCTTCGGCGGCGCATTGTCCAACAAAACAAAACGAGGCTGACCGTTGCGGGCCAGCCTCGTGTGCAGATGCGGAGTGATTGATTCTTACGAGGTTCTCGACATCACGAACAACGCGGCCGCGCCGAGCGCGATCGCGAGCACTGCGATGCCGGCATAGTCGAGTGCCGGGACCGGTGCGACCTCGCCGGGCGCGGCCGGCGCAATGATGATCGAGAAGGCGCGCTGGCCGGAGCAGAGTGCCGCGTCGGTCGCCGTGATCGTGAAGTTCGAGGTCGCGGCGACGGTCGGAACGCCGGTGAGGGCGCCGGTGGTCGAATTCAGCGTCAGACCGTTCGGCAGCGCGCCGGAGGTGACGGTGAAGGTGAACGGTCCGGGCGAACCGCTCGCCGTGAGGGTCTGGTTGTAGGCCGAGCCGACGGTGCCGCCCGGCAAGCTCGCGGGATTCACCGTGATGGTCGGGCATGCCGGCGCTGCCGCGCACGACGTGACGTTGTTCGTGTCGAGCGTGACGGCACCGTTGCGTGCGAGCACGCGGCCGTTCAGGTTTGTGCCGGTGGTGAGCGTGATGCTGGTCAGGGCGAGCACGTTCCCGACGAACGTGCTGCCGGTGCCGAACGTGGCCGAGCTGCCGACCTGGAAGAAAACGTTCGCCGGGCAGCCGGTGCCGCCGGCGTTGGTCAGGACGACCGAGGAGCCGCTCGCGGTGGTCAGCGTGCTGCCGATCTTGAAGAGGAAGAACGCGTTTGGATTGCCCTGCAGGTCGAGCGTCAACGTGCCGGTGAGGGCCGCCGACGAATCGAAGCAATAGACGCCCGGCGTCAACGTCAGGCCGCCGAGGTTCTGGCCGGTCAGATTGGTCGTGCAGGCGATTCCGGCTGCCGTGTTGTACGCGTCGGTGAGGTCGGTCTGGGCTTGGCCGGCCACCGCGTCGGCAGCGTGAATGGTGCCGTTCACGATGACGCCGGGCGGAAATCCGGTGACCGAGCTTCCCGGCGAAACGCCGACCTCGCCCGATACGACCGTCGCGCCGGTGTTCGTCACCGCCGACCCGGCCAGGACCGCGAAGTTTTCAGCGGTGTCGAGTGCGATCTGCGCGGACGCGGTTACGGATGGGAAAAGCAGCGCGATGCCGATCGCGGCGAGGAGCCCTGTAGATGTTTTTTTCATGATGATGTTCTGCCTTTCAGGCGTGACGTTCCGCGCGCTGCTCGTTGCGGAAGGAAGGAATGCAATGATGTTCTTCATCGTACATTCGTATTGCCATTTTGGCAACGACACTCCGGCGCGTTGCCTGGCTGGTAATGCGGTGTTAGGCTGAGGTCCGTGTACGGCCCGGTCCTTCGCAATCTTCGCGAATCGAAAAAACTGTCGCAGGCCGAGGTGGCGCGGACCGTTGGGATGTCGCCCGCACAACTGGCGCGGCTGGAATCGAATCAGCGCGGACTTTACGTCGCCGATTTCGTCCGCATCGCCGAAGCGTTGGGCGAGAAGGCCGGAAATCTCCTGCCGAACGACCTCGGCGAAATCGGCCATTTGAAGCCACTGATCGACCGGCTGGCGTCGATCCGCCCGGAGCTCCTGGCGCGCGTCGAAACAATCATTGCGAATCTCGCCGAGCTCACGGAAGAGGCAGCCGCGCCCGCGCGTAAGCGGCGCCGGTAAAAGCCGAGGAAATCTATGGAAGTGCTTTGGTTCATCGTCATGGGCGCGATTGCAGGGTGGCTCGCCGGCCGCGTGATGCGCGGCAACGGCTTCGGCCTCCTCGGCGACATTGTGGTCGGCGTGATCGGCGCGTTCATCGGCGGCTATCTGTTCCGCAATGTCGGCGTCGAGATCGGCGGCGGATTTGTCGGGAGCCTGCTCGTCGCGCTCGCCGGCGGATTGGTTCTGCTGTTCATCGTCCGCCTCATTACGCGGCACAGATCGGGTCCGCGGGTCTGGTCCTGATCGCGACGCACTCCCAGTCCCGGGATTTTGTTGTCGCGGTGCGTGAGTGACGTCGCTGTTGCTGGTTGCTGGTTGTTAGTTGCTTGTGACTCTGCGCCTGCGCGTCAGTCGACGCCTCACAAGCAACGAGTAACCAGCAACCAACCACGTTTTGCGTCAGCAGAAAAACAAATCCCCGCGACGGTCTTGCTACCGCCGCGGGGAGTGCCGTTTGGACGCGGGGTTACTTGCTGGTGCGCGTGGTGCTCGTGCTCGGCGCGGGGAGCGGGATCACCGGGACGGCGAGGCTGACGACGCGTTTGTAGAGGCGCTGCACGGCCATGAAGGCGCGGTCGATGGGATCGGCTGCAGTGGTTGCCGCGACGCTGTCGCGCGTTTGCGCGGGACGCGCCTGAGCGGCCGGTGCCACGGTGAGGGAGACAGCGGCGGCGAGGGTGACGGTGACGACGATGGTTTTGACGGACGAAGAGCGCATAGTTCCTCCTTGATGCTTCCTGTTTGTTGGTGTGAGTTGCTGTTGCTCAGCGGTGGTGGCCCGCTGGAGATGCGTGGCGGGATTGGGGTGAAGCGTTCGT
>DASVRB010000072.1:0-19490 GCA_036388835.1 Thermoanaerobaculia bacterium
GTCGGAGGCGCTGTTTACGAATGGGCGATGGGGTTGTGCTGCGTGACAGCCGCGGACTGCAGGAGTCACTGCATGGCAGCACTCCGTCCGACACTTCAATCGCCACCGCGCCCGAAACTGCGGTCTAAGCGACATACCGCGTTCATCCGGCTTAATTTGTCCGTGGCGAGGACCCGGTTCCAGCTGCAACAACGTACATATCGAATTCACAATCGGCGATCACGACGCGACCGACCTGGATCTGTCCCGAACCCGTCGGTCGACATCCGCTTTTTCTGGCGTGTGTCTGCGGGAAGTTAAAGCTTTTCGTCGAAAGACGGCGAACGATGGGACGAGAGGCTCCAAAGGCTGGACCGAACATTTCACCGGCTGGACGAACGCACAGAGCGAGAGTTGCGCTCGGCGCTGCTGAACGGCGTTCGCTTTGGGAACAGTGGCGAGCAAAGCGCGGAGGTGCACACTTACCGCGACGATGGCCGCGCCTCGCGACTACGAGTCTTTCGGGTCGCTGCCGCCCGCGGGCTTCAGCTTCCTGCCGAGCACTTCTTCGAGGCGGCTTCGGTATGCGGGACCGAGGGGCACGATTGCACCGGTGGAGAGCGCGATGGACGACACGGTGTCGGAGCTGGAAACGAGTTTCCGAACGCGGTCGAGGTTGACGATCGCGGAACGATGCACGCGGATGAACGTCGCCGGGTCCAGCGACTGCTCGATGCTCTGCAGCGATTCCCGCAACAGATACGACGCGGCGCCGCAATGCAAACGGGAGTAGTTCCGCTCCGCGAGAATCCAGTCGATCTTTGAGCTCTTCACGAACAGGATCTCGTCACGCACAGGAACGGCGATGAGCTCGCGCGGCGGTACGGGCCGAGGCTGCGCCGCAGCTCGGCCGCCGCCGAGGAGTCGTCTGGCGCGGTTCACCGCCCGCAGCACGCGTTCGGCGTCGAGCGGCTTGAGCAGGTAGTCGGCAGCCGCGACGTCGAACGCGTCGACGGCGTACTCCGGATACGCGGTCGTGAAGATCACGACCGGCCGCCGGACAGGATCCAGCATCCGGAGAAACTCGAGTCCCGACTCTTCAGGCAGCCGGACGTCAACGAACACCAGGTCGGGCGCAAGCTCTGCCACCAGCCGCAACGCTTCGACCGCGTGGGCCGCGTCGCCGACGACTTCGACGCCGCTGTCGCGCTCGAGCAGCGACCGGAGGCGTGCCCGGGCCAGCGGCTCGTCGTCGAGAATCACCGCGCGCAGCTTCATTCGGCGTCTCCTGCGGCTCCGCAGTACGGCATCCGCAGCGCAGTACGGATGCCGGTGGCGGTTGCGCGTGTCTCGACTGCGACGTCGCTGCCGAAGGTTCGTTCGAGCCGCGTGCGGATTTCGTGCAGCGCGTCGTCGTGAGGCGGGGCCGACGCATGCCGCTCTTCGACGTCGAGCAGCAGGTGACCGCGGACGGCCTCGGCGCGGACCTCGAGATGACTGAGCTCTGCCGCTGAGCTCCGGATCAGCACGTCTTCGATCAGCGGGTGCAGCAGAAGAGCCGGCACTCGCGCGCCGAGCAGCTCCGCCCGCAGGGACGTGCGCGTGGTGAAACGGCCGCCCGTGCGCGCCCGCTCGAATGCGAGATACGGCTCGACGAGCTCCAACGCCTGCCCGAGGGTCATGTCGTTTCGCGTGTCGGTGCCAAGCATCTGTCGAAGGAGGTCGCCGTACATTACCAGCAGGGTGTCGGTGCCGCGCGGCCGCGACTCGATTCGGGCGGTCAACGACTCGAGCACCGTCAGGATGAAGCGCGGCTGCAGCTTCGCGCGCGCTCTTGCCAGCTCGGCGGTCGCTACTTCGGCGACCAAAGCCGCGGCACGGTGTTCCCGTTCCGCGTCGCCGCGTGCGGCGGAGACGATCTCCGTCACGACAAGGATGACGGCGATCATGAAGACGTTGCGGATAAACCGGATCTCCAGCGAATACAACATAAATCCCCAGGTAACTGAGTCCCCCATAGCCCATTCGTAAACAGCGCCTCCGACGAGCCCGCGGCCGGCGGCGAGCGCGCCGGTGGCAAGCAGCAACACCGCCGCGTTGCGCGCACGTACCGAGCCGCGCAACGGGAAGCCCTGGGCGACGGCAACGATAAACGGCGTAAAGACCGCCCACAACAATGCACTGGAAAATTGGTAGCGGACGATGTTCGAGAGGCGCTCGGTGCCGCCCGTGGCGACGATGAACCGCCAGGCCTCGCTCGAATTGAAGAGCGCGAAGACCGTCCACCCGGCGAGTGTCGACACGACCAGACCTGCCAGACGCCGCCACGACAACGCGCTCCGTGTCACGACGCCGCACCGTGCCACCGCAGCGGAATCCGGATCTCCGCCACGAAGTCTTCGGCCGTCCGGCGGAAGGTGAAGCTGTGACGGGAGCCATAGAGATAAAGCAACCGCTCGCGCGCTGCCGGAATCCCGACGCTACCGTCTCGTGACGTCACGGCGGGATCGAACCCCGGTCCGTTGTCACGCACCTGCATCCGCAGATCGTCGCCGACCCGGTCGACGACAACCGAGATCCGCGCGTTCACGCGCCGTTTGCCCGCGCCGTGCACGATGGAGTTCTCGACGAGCGGTTGCAGCAGCAGCGGCGGGATCTCCGCGGAGGCGAGTCGTTCGTCGCTGACCGAGATGTCCGCGCTGAGAAACGGCCCGAGACGAACACGCTGGATGGCAAGATAGCGCTCGATGAACTCCAGCTCCGTCGCAAGCGGCACCGCGGCCGAGTCGTGGGTGGCCAGAGACACCCGAAGCAATTCCGTCAGCTCCTTCATCACCCGATGGGCCGCCGGCGGGTCCGTGTCGAGGAGCGCGGCAACGGCGTTCAATGCGTTGAACAGAAAGTGCGGGTCGAGGTCTGCGCGCAATTTCCTCAAACGCGCCCGTGTCAACGCACCGGCCAGACGTGCTTCGGCGACGCGGCGGGCCGACACCTCACGTCTGGTGCGAAAGTAGTTCGCCAAGACGATCAGAGCAGCCGTCACCAGCAGCTCGGAATGGAAGAGCAGGAAAACTGTGAGGCAGAAATCGCGCGGCGTCGACTCTGCACCTTGCGCCAGCAGCCAGATGCCGTGGTCCATCACGGCTCGCGCGGCGGCGAAGGGCACCGCCACCGCCGTCAGGATCTGCAGGTGGCGCAGCCGACGACCGGTGGACAGCGGCCAGCGGTTCGCCATCGCGAAGACGACTGGAAGGAACAGGAGCCAGATGAGGAGCAGCGCACCAGTGCTGATGACCTCGTCGAATCCGCTCCCCTCGCTCTCCCGCTGAAGCACGATGCTGTACTGCCATCCGAAAAACACCAGCACGATCAGCATTGCGGCGACAACGACCGCGATAGCTGACGATCGTGCCGCGCCCTCGCGCTCCTGGATCATCAGAAACGCATCATACGGTTCAGGCTTGCGGCCGCCGGCGGGCCCGTGCGGCAATGGACGAGCGACACGGCCTGCCGGACGCTCCGTCCGCCCCGAGCGACCCTCCGTCCAATCAGAGCCGTCCTTCGTCCGCGTGTTACGTTTCGGCAAATGACCTCTTACGTTGCCGGCGCGGCTGTCGAGCGTCCACCCGCTGCGCGACCGCTTATTCGCCCGGCGATGAGAGCCCGTTGCGCGTCGGCCTGCGCGCAGGCGACATCCTCAAGCTCCCGCGCCTAGCGCCTCATTAACCATGAACGCCGTCGTGGCGATGGCGTTCCTCATCAGTATCTGCTTCAGCATGCGCGGACCAAGATTCAAGGATTCGAGTTCTCCGCTTCCGGCCGCTTCAGATCGACGAGAGGTCGGGCCGAGCACGTATCACGCAGCGCGCTGGATCGGCCGCTGGCGACCGACATTAAGAACTCTTCCCTATGACGATGACAATATGCGCGGAAGATTGTCTCCAATCGGTTCGTGTCGCCGCTCGTCGTCTACCTCGTTGCCGCGACGGCTTGGCTAATGAGATCCTCAGCACTGCCTCCACTGGAGGCCTCCGCAAGGATGATTCCGTCGCGCACCAGATAGATTCTGGGAACCGTCTCCCCCGGGAACGCTCGCGCGGTCGAACCTGCGACGTCGAAAGCCACGGGGAACGCAAACTTCCTCTCCGCCGCGTATGCAGATCCCGCGGCCCTCGTCTGATACGAGTTGATGGACACGATGCGGAATGTTCGGCCCTGTTGCTGCGAGATCGTGTCGAGACGCTGAAGCCACTTTCGACAAGGTGCGCACCACGACGCCCAGAGAGTCACCACTGTGACTCCTGACCTCAGGTCGGCTTCTGTGACCCTTCCGCCGTCGAGCGTCTCAGCGACGAATGGTTTCACGAGGAGACGAACCTTTCTGGCCGCACCTGCGCGGTTGGGATCGACCGTGCTAACAAGAGCAAGAACGCTCATCAACGCTATCGCGGCGTGCCAGGGCCGCGCATTGCCGACAATCGCGGTCGTAATGACGCCGCGCCGGGACAGCAGCAATCGGAGACGCGTTTGCAACAATGAGGCGGCAGCGGAGACAATCCCCTTGAGCCCTCCGCTAGTCATGGTGACACCACGACAGGAAGGCGCTCAAGCCCGCGGATCGTAAGACCTGGCCGCCACCGCAGGGCGTTGGCTGAATCAGCGAGTTGGATGGACGAGAACCTCTCGAGTAGGCGGCGAATCGCGATCTGCGCCTCCAGCCGCGCCAGAGGCGCGCCGAGGCAGTAGTGAACGCCGTGGCCAAACGCCAGGTGCCGGTTCGGATCTCGTGCGACGTCAAAATCGGCCGGCCGCTGGAAGGCGGCTGTGTCACGGTTCGCTGAAGCCAGTAAGACGTATACAAGTGCGCCTGCGGGGATGACGGAGTCACCGAAGCGAACGTCTTCGGTCGCGTAGCGTTCTGTCGTGATCTGAAGTGGACCTGCGAAGCGCAGCATCTCCTCCACCGCACCCGGAAGTAGTGCCATATTGCCGCGAAGCTCATCCATCTGGGCTGGCTCGTTAATGAGGGCCAAGATGCCGTTGCCGATGAGGTTTACAGTCGTTTCGTGCCCGGCGACGAGCAGGAGAAACGCCATAGCAAGCACCTCGTCGCCGGTCAGCCGGTCCTCCTCGTCTTGCGCGGCGATCAACATTGAGATCAAGTCTTCACCTGGCGTTCTGCGTTTCCGCCGGATCAGAAGCTTCAGCATCAGCATCAGTCCGACTATGGACGGCATTGCTGCCATCATGCGCCACGGAGACGCATCAGCGACGACGACCCGCTCGGACCACCTTCTGAATGATGAGCGCCATCGTTGAGGCACCCCCAAGAGTTCAGAGATCACCGTCACCGGGAGCGGCGCGGCAAAATCACGAATCAGATCACCTCCGCCGTTGCTTTCAATCGTGCCGAGCAGGTCCTCCGTAATGGCTTCCACGCGGGGTCTCAGTTGCTCGACCATCCGCGGCGTGAAGGCCTTCTGCACCAGAGTTCGTAATCGCCGGTGCGCAGGATCGTCCACGTCGAGCATGTTGCGGCTGAGCGCGAGAAGCGGTCCGGGAAGCCAGCCGGTGGAACCCCGGCTCCGACTTTTCACAAATCTCGGGTCGGAAAGCACCCGCAGCGCGTCGCCATGTCGCGTGACGAACCAGGCTGACCGTCTCAGACCTACCTTCATGCAGAACACAGGAGTGGCCTCACGCATCTCGTCGAACTTGGGGAACGGGTCCGACTTGAAGCGTGGACAAGCGAGTACTGGCGGCATTTCCGGCGTCATCTCTTTCCTTCGGGCAGTAGCCCATGCATCAGAATGTCGGCCACGGACTTTGGAAGCCGGTCCCATCGTGCCCTTGTCGCGGGATCGCCTATCGCATGCAACAGCAGCAGCCCCATGACCGTCGCGCTTATGATCCGGATTGCGGCATCCGCATCGACGGCGCGCAGCTTTGCCGACGAAAGGAGCGCAGCAAACCGCGGCCGCGCCAGCGCAAAATTCGGCTCGACAATCTCCTTGAGGTAGCGCTTTCTGAGCGCGGGGGTCGTGAGAATCTCGGCGAACAACGCCGGAAACACGCCGAGCTGCTGGGTCATGACCGAGAACCGGTGTTCTAGCTGGGCAGCAAACACATCCTCAAAGTGACCGTCGGCGTCTGGTGCGAGGCTGGTTGGACGCGTTTCGGTTTCGTTGAGACGGTGAAGAATTGCCAGGATCAGCGTGGCCTTGTTGTCGAAATAATTATACAGAGTTCCCGTGGACACACCCGCCGCCGACGCGACGTCACTCATCGTCGATCCCTTAAGACCCTTCTTTCGGAAGACGTCAATAGCCGCGTCGATGATCACGTCCCGCCGAAGCTCGGCCACACGCCTTCTGAGCATACGAGAACCGCCAGAGTCAGCACCTGAACGCACGTTCATTTTCCTGAAGTATGCTTCACTTCATGTCTGGTGGCAACAGCTCCGTTCTTCCGTCGGCAGAAATGGTTCAGATCACGCTGACAGACACGCCGTACCGACGTCGTCAGTGGACGTCGACGTTGAAAGCAGCCTTGCCAGGCCTTTCATATCCTTCCCCTGCGCGGATGACGCTTTCCTTGGTCTGGGGTGGCCGCGGGCCCGTGGCGCAGTGACTCCTGCCAGCCAGCCTTTGCGCGAGTTCCTGCAGCAACGGCTCACGAACATCGACCAGATCGAGATCGTGCTGCTGTTGCGCCGTAATCCCGATCGCTCGTGGGCGGCGACCGAGCTGGCCGCGGAGCTCCGGTCGGCGCCGGAATCGGCCGCGATGCGACTTTTCCTGCTCGCCTCGTCGGGCCTCGTTTTGTTCGAGGCGGCGGGGTTGCCGCGGTACCGGTACGAACCGGCGGATGCGGCGCTCGATGAGCTCCTCGCCGAGCTCGACGCCGTCTACGCCGATGACCCTGCCACGGTGAACCGCGATCGTGGGAGGGCCGCCTCTCGATCCCCTTCGCAGCTTTGCGGACGCATTCCGGCTGAAACGGTGAGGAGAAGGACGATGCTTGCCAATCTCGTGTACGTGCTCTGCGCCCTCACCAGCGCCACTTGTGCTGTGCTGCTCTACCGCGGCTACCGCCGATCGCAGACGCGGCTGCTGTTCTGGAGCGCCGTCTGCTTCGTCGGTCTCGCCGTGAACAATCTCTTCCTGATCGTCGACCTGCGCGTCGTGCCGGCCATCGACCTCTCGGCCTGGCGCCTCCTCCCGGCGCTTATCGGCGTGGGCGCTCTCGTCTACAGCCTGATCTGGGAGAGTCGATGACGAACATCCTGTCAGGTGCGCTTGTCGCCGGCTATCTCGTGGTGGCGCTGTTCTTTCTCCGGTTCTGGAGCGCATCGCGCGACCGTCTCTTCGCACTATTCGCGGGAGCCTTCGGCGTCCTCGCCGTGCAGCGGCTCGCGCTCTCAGTGACCGGCGAGTTCATGGAGAACCAGACGCTGTTCTACCTGCTCCGCCTGGCCGCTTTCGTTGTGATCATCGCGGCGATCGTCGACAAGAACCGCAGGTGAGGCGGCCGTGAGCCTGCTCACCCGATCACGGCGGGAACTTCGGCCAGCAATTCCGTTTTCGCAAGTGGCGCGATGAGCACCCGACCGACATTCGCTGCTGCATTCGCGACCTCACGAGCGTAATCGCAGCGCGCGATGCGTTCGATGTCGGCCCCGCTCGAGACTTTTATGAGAGTGTCGCGGCCGAGATCCAGCGCATCGAGCGAACGGCCGATATCACAACGGGAGACGACGACTTCGAACACGAAGAGGAGTGGTGATCGATTGCGTCTTCAGCACGATCCCGAACTGCTCGAGCCACGTCATGTCGAGCTGCCATTGCTTCCGCGTGCGTAGCTTCCAGAGAGCAAAGACAAGCTTCAGGTAACGATCGGCGTCGGTGATCGACCAGTCATTGACTTCACACAAGTGCAACTTCGCATATGGCCCGCGGCCGTTCTCGTTTGCGCGGCCGAAGTGCTTCACCTCGTGGCATTCGGGGCAGAGCGCGACCAGGCCGACGAGCCGCTGGCAGCTCTGCGCGTCGTTGAACTCCCATCGCTCGTGGCACGCCACTCGATACTGATGCCCAGCACCGCCACAGATTTCGCAGCGGTGGTTCGCAGCCGCGTACGTAGCGCGGCGGAGCTGGTCCCAGTGGCTTACGCGCAACGCTGAGCGAAGATTCGAGCCCCAGGTGAACGCGGGAAGGAGCTCCACGGTCAGCCGTGGCGCACCCAAGGCGCGGCTGGTCTGTTCGAGAATCTCTTGTGCGGTTTCGCCTAAGGACGGTTCGGGATCCGCTTTGGTCGAGCGCTTCTTCACCAGTCCTCCAGGATTCAGTGTCTTTAGAAATCACGACGCAACGGCTCGTCGTACTTCTTCTGCTCTTCCTCGACGCGCTTCTTGAGCCGTTCCGCCGCACTCACACGTAGAGCTCCGGGCTTTCCTTTCAGCGCCGGATAAAGCGCGAGCGGATCGTCAAAACGATCGAGGAGAAAGCAATGCGCGGACGTGATGAGCGCGTCCGTGATCGCCCAGGCTGTCGTTCCGTCCGCGCTCCGCAGCTCGGCGAGGAGCTCAGACGTGACGCGCTGCGACTCGTGCAGCGCGAACGCACCCAACGCGCGAACACCTGCACCATCGGATCGATGTCGGCGAGCGCTACGTCGCGCAGTCGGCTCGTCTCCTCCGGCTGCAGCCAGCCAAGCAACTCGCATCCGGAGGCGCGAGCGAAGGGAGCCGCGTGATTCATCCAATCGTGCGCGATCCGGCGAACGTCATCGCCAGCCGATCCGCGCAAGGCAATGCACGAGCGGGTGCGAATGAGAACGTTGCGCTCGCGAGGAGAACGTTCCGCAATCACCTGCGCCGCGCGGGCGCTGTCGATTTCCATGAGCAAGTCGGCAGCGGATGCGCGCGCACCTTTTCCTTCATCGAACAAGTGAACGGCTGCGGCGAATGCTTCATCGCGGTGCCTATACGCAAGGGCTTCAATTGCCGCCGGATTGATGTTTCCGCGGTTTCCGCTATACGCCTCGGCGAGCAGGAACTCTTCTGCTTCTTCCGTGTCCACATACCCGAGGGCTCGCCAAATCGTGTCGTCACCCTCCCAGTAAAAACGCGTGTATCCCTTCGCCCACCGCCACACCTGAGAAGCCAACTCCAAACGCTCTCGGTAAACAGCCAACCATGCGGCGGAATGGGCGTCGTCCAACGTCCAGCTCTTTGGTCCGATCGCGCCGAGATAGTTCGCCGCCTCGTCGACCACTTCCGGTGCACCATCCCGGAAGAGAACATCAAGGTAGGTCGAATGCTCCCTTGCTTGAGACTGATGGTGTCCATTAGTCGTGTGGCAGTCTTGTCCGCCGAATCCAACTCCAACCGAACTCCCATGCGAAGTTTGCCGAAAACTCCGCTCGTTTCTGGCTCCGGATCTAATAATTCGCTTGCGTCGAATTTCGGTGGCGCTGAACGGCCACCCGTGAAAGCGCTACAGTACGGCGCCGGCAACGCCACTATCATGAACGGTGTCGTGACGTTCTCGATAGGACTCCCGGCGTGTGACGTCTTCCGCCGCGTGCTAGTTCCGGCACGACGGCGTCTCAGCTTCCGAACTGGGGTGGCCGGAAGAACGCGTAGCAACAACCGCCAAATGCTAGATGAAGAATTCACTTGACGTGAAAAATTGCCAGACGCTGAACGCGATTACCGCACCGATTGAAGTGATCGCATGAAGCCAAACGGCCACCGCCATAGAACGCAGGTCAAGGAAGTGGAGCAGCACGGTACATCCGAAGGCGGCCAACAGCAGCAGCACACAGGTCACAACGGCGGGAACCTGTATCCCTTTGCGCAGGTACTCGCGGCCGTTAGGAGTGAAGTCGTGATCGGTCGTTAACGGGGTGGGCTTCATGATCAGCTCACCTCGTTCGACACCTTCGTCGTGAGCGAATCGTCGGAGTGAGAGTTCCTCCCACAGCGCGCCGCCACACGCAAGAAGTGTCAGGAGTAGAATCGAGCCCCATACTGCGGGCGAGCGGTATGCGCCCGGCCGGTCAGGTTCGCCTCTGACTAACGCGAGCGCAGTACCGAGCATCGTCGCGCTGAAGAAGACGGCGACTAGCACGATCATTTGTCCCACCCGGCCGCCCCGGCTGGAGTACCGGCGATTCCGCCACATTGCTCAATTAGCTTGCGCGCATAGGTATTGCTATTCGAGCCGGTAGCTTTATAGGCCGGTACATACTTCGACGCCGCACCGGTATAGCCTTTTCCGAAAACCTTGTTGTATGCCCGCACGCACTTGTAAAAGTCGCACTCTGTCATACCGGGATGGGATACGGGCCCGCGCACATAATAGTCCTGCAGTCCGACCGGAAATGGCCACTCTGTCATGCCGTACTTTTTGCCGGGCTCCCCGACGTATTCCATACCAAAGGTCGTATCAAGGACGTTACCGTCGCAGTCCGGACAAGTGACACGCACTCTACAATGCAGCAGCCCTTTCACAGGCTGCCCCTTGGTGGTGATGTCTTTACAGACAACTTCCGCAGCCAGGCCTAGCGAGTCGAATACAAGAACAGGGTTGTTTGCTGCGTATCTAAAAACATGCGTGTCTTCCCGTTCACCGAGCGGATCCGCCTCCGTATAGCGGCCCCATCCTGCCCTGTACCACCGGAAGATGTTGTACGCAGTTTCGGGACGCTGCTCGTCATATTCCTGACCCGGGAGCCTGAGCCGCTGCGCCACCGCGGCGCCAGTGCGGGAGGTCCAGATTGCACCGTACGGCTCGTATTCAGCGCGCCATGTCACCGTACCGCTCGTGGCGGTTTGAAGGAAGGGCGTGCCTAGGTGATCGGTGAAGGTGTACAAAGTTGACACGGCGGAGGTGAGGTCTTCCTCGGCTACCGGGACGCCGGCGAACCAGATGTAGTCGCTGGCAAACTGACGCGTGCCGCCTCCGGCCGTGATGCTGGTGTTGGACAGGAGGTTCTTTTCAGGGGTGTAGAAGAAATACTGCGTCGGGTGATCCGGCGTTTGCGGCGCCGCCGACGTCAGCGCTGCGATCGCCGAGCTCGGTGCGTCAGAAACAGATGGAATCGCGTTGGTCGCGAATTGTGGGAGGCACGTGATGGTGCCGGAGCCATACGCCGTGAGGAGCGCGAGGTCGAGAGCGTCGACGCGGCCGTCGCCGTTGAGATCGGCGACCGCGAGCACTGGTAGCTGCTCCTTTTCGGCGAGGACCGCTCGGAGGAGATTGGCGTCGGCGGCGTTGATTGCGCCGTCGCGATTCACGTCGCCATAGATGATGCCGCTCGTGGGCTCCATCGTGAGCGTCGCCGGGGTAACGGCGGCGATTTCCGAGGTCGTGGACGCGGCGGCGTTCGAAATCACGGCACGATAGTACGCCGTTGTGGCTGCGCTGACGGTCAACACTGATGCGCTCTCCCCGGATATCGGCGACCACGAGGTGCCGTCGGCGGACAACTGCCACTCGATCGACGTCGCTCCGCTGCCTCGTACGGTCAGGGTCACCGAAACCCCCGGGCAGACGGATTGGGAGCGCGGTTGCTCGGTGATGATCGGCGCGATGGAGAGGCCGACCTGCGCGACGCGGGTGCCGCTGCCGTCGTAGACGTAGCGGATGCCGTCGGCGGCATGCAGCGAGTTGCGTGGCGTGTAAGTGAACGGCGCGCCTCCCACTGTACGTTCGTTGCCGGCGGCGTCGTAATCAACGCTGCGCGTGCGGCCGTTTTCTGTCGCCGAAGCAAGTTTGCTGGTCGTGCCGACGTATGTGTACGAAGATGCGCGTTGGGCAACGGTCTCGGTAAGCCGATTTCCCATCGGGTCGTACGTCCACGTGGCCGAGCCCCACAATGCGCTGCCGGTGGTCGAGCTGGTGAGGCGATTGAGGTCGTCGTAGCCGAAGGCGCGGCTGTAGCGGGGGTCGAGCGCGTCTGTGATGGCGGTGACGTTGCCGACCGCATCAGAGGCGTAGCGGTAGCTGGCGAGCGGAGCTCCGTCGGCGATCACGTCCAGGCCTGCAATGCGGTAGCGCGAGTCGTACGTGGCGCGCCGCTCGAGTGAGCCGTTGCCATAGGAGAACACCGTGGCGGGGCCGAACGGCTCGTATTGCGCGTTCGCGATGTACTGCGTCGTGACGCTGCCGAACGTGCCGCTCAGTGCGCGCGGGCGGTCGGCGCCGTCGAAGGAGTACATCAGCTTACGCCCAGAGGGGTAGGTCAGGCCCGAGCGGTTGCCGTTCGCGTCGTAGTGGAACTCGGTGACAAACGTGTCGTCAAGAATGCCCTTCGTTTCGCGACGAATGAGTCCGCGGCGATCGTAGTCATAGCGCGTATAACCGGACGGGTCCGCCATCGCCGCCAGGCGCCCGTTGCCGTAGTTGCCTGGTATGGCGGCGATGTCGTACGTATAGCTGACGGTTTCGACGTCCGCTTCGAGTGAGACGGTGGATATGAGCACGCGGCCGAGCGCGTCGTGCGTACGGGTGGTCATGGCGCCGCGGGCGTCTACGGAAAAAGCGAGATTGCCGGCTGAATCGTAGCGATAGATCGTCGTGCCGGTGACCGGCGACACCTGACGGGTCATCCGGCCGAAATCGTCGTATTCGTACCGCGTGACGTTGCCGTTCGGATCGGTGACGGAGACGAGGTTATTCATCACGTCGTAGTCGTAGCGCGTGATCGATACGCCGCCTGGAGCGGAAGCGAGCGTCTGCGTCACCGCGACGAGGCGGTCGTACGCGTCGTAGGTGTAGCGCGTGTTCGGCGTGCTGTGATTCTCATCCTGCACGGCCGTGAGCATGCCGTCTGGGTCGTAGGAGTAAACGGTCTTCGCGCCGGCAGGAGCGGCATGCCGTAGCTCGGTCAACCGATTGTGTTTGTCGTAGGCGTACCCGGTACTACGACGCGTGATCCATGACGCGCAAGACGGTGCGGGGACGGCGCAGCGCTGCTCTTCTTCGGATGCTTTCCCGCCTACGCTGGTGTACGTGACGTGGTGCCGTTCGAACTCGTTCCCGCCGGTGTCCACACGCACGATGCCTGTCCGACGGTTAGTGCCGTCTTCATATTCGTATCGCGTGGCATTGCCCCGCGGGTTCGTGGTCTGCGTGAGACGGTCGCGGCCATCGTAAGTCATCGTGGACGTGTAGTCGGATGCCTCATTCGCGTCCCCGCCGATAGCGTGGTTTGTTGATCCCGTCGTGCGCCCTCGTGCATCTGTCGTCGACGTCACTACGACGCCGTTCGCGTCGACAACGCGCCTCGGTGTGCCATAAATGTCGTAATTGTCGTAAGACGTGCTCAGGCCGATAGCGTCGGTGCTGCTGCGGCGGCGGCCGCGGCGCGCCACGTCTGGGTCGTCCTCCGGGTAGTAGTCGCCGCTGCTGACGTCAGCAACCTCGGTCCGGGGACCATCGCTGATGAGAGGGCGATGCCTCGCGTCGAAGGTGGTCGTCGAAATATAGGTCGTAGGCCTCGAGTCGGAGGGCAAACTCCAGCCGCTCTGTGTTCGCGTGAGCACTGTTTCGCCGGGGCTCCAGCCAAATGAGGTCGTCTTTACCGCACCCGGCTTCGCCGCCGACATTTCGGTAATCCGCGTGACGAACGTGGGCCAGGTGGGATATTCGAAGAAATACGACGTCGTCCGCGATTTCGCGGTTGCCGAGGCTTCGGTGCGGCTGGTGACGTTGCCGTAGAAGTCGTAGGTCAGGCGCGCGACGTGGCCGCCACCATCTGTGCGGCTGGTGACGCGATTGTTCGAATCGAGCGTGAAAAGCTGCTCGTTGCTCGAAGCGCCGCAACTCGCGCACGAGCCTACAATCTTGGTCGGCAGCCAGCGTCCGCCTTTGTAGCGCATGGTGTACTCGCTCTGCTGCGCGAGCGTGGCGTCGATGTCGGTCGTGACTTTGGTCCGCCCTTCGGCGACGTACGCAATCGTGACCATCTCCCGGCCACCTTCGGAGTACGACGTCGTACCGCGCTCCTGCGCGTCGTAGTTGTGTCCTTCGAGGAGTGCCCCCGACTCATCGCGGACGGCGCTCAGCAGGCGGGCGATCCCTTTGCTGTCCGGCGCGTACTCGTATGTCTTCCAGGCCGTCGTCCCGGTGTGGATCGGATCGAAGATGGCCATGAGCGAGAAGCCGTTGTGGTCGAAGCGCCACGTCTCGCCCGTCGGCATGGCGATCGAGGTAATGGTGCCGGCGACGTGGGTAAAGGTGATCTCCCGGCCGACAGGATCGCGCAGGCCGATGAGGTACCCGTTGCTGTCGAACAGCCCCGTGATGCTGTTCCCCCAGCGGTCGGTCGTAGCCTGCCACCGACCCGTCGCACCTGAGTACGTGGTCGTTTTGCCGTCCAACTCGCGGATGACATAGCTGCCGTCCTGGAGCGTGATCGCCTGCCGGCCACGCAGTTCGCCTGGTGACACGACATACCACGGTCCGTTCGGACGCCCCTCGTAGTGCAGCTCGTGGCCTTCGCCGTCGACCCGGTACAACACAGTGCCGCGCGCGTCGACGCGACGAATGGTGTCGCTGAAGGTATGCGACCAGCCGAGGCCGAGCGGGGAGTCGACGAGGTGCGGATAGACGTAGCGCTGGCTGTGATAGGTCAGCGTGAACGACAACGGCAATGGGATCTGATTGATGCTGAAAAGCGGCTCGGTCACGGTGACGTCGCCCGAGCCGAGAGCTACCGGCTTTCCTGCAGCGGGCGCCGGAAAACCATTGCAGTCGGGGCACCATTTGTCCGCCTTGCAGGTTCCGGGTTCGGACGCCGGCGCGGAAACCGCCACGGTGACTTCGGTCGTCGGCGCGGTGCAGCCGGAGACACCACCTCCGGCCATGGCGACGACCCGGAAGCTGCTATTGGCCGCATCGCAGCCGAGGGAAACGCGCGGCTTCCAGATGCCGGCCTCGAACACAGCGGGGACGGACCGGATGACATTACCGGTGGAGGCGGAGACCAGCATCAGCCGAACCGGCGGAACCTCGATGACATGCTTTGGCGGAAACACCGACGCATTACACGGCGGGCCGTCGTCATAGACCTGACAGTAGCTGTTCGGAAAGTCGTACTCGATGTCGAAGAGCACGTCCCGGCCGCCGTCGGGGTGCACGATGATGTCGTATTTGGCAGAGTTGATCTGCGGCGCAATCGAGCACCACTGATTGAACCCGGAGCAGACTCCGTACGGCGCCGCGGGTTTGGCGTTGCTGCGCGGGCTGCGGCCGTCGCCGATGCGGTGCTGCAGCGCTTCATTGACCGTGTAGGTCCGATACGAGAAACAGTCGTTCTTGTCGATCGTGGTGCAGGCAGTCGGGTCACCCGGAGGCGCGCTCGGGTTGCAGGGCCAGGTCGTAAACGGCGGGATCGGCGAAACGGCCAGCGCCGCGGTTGCGGTGAAGACCATTGCGAGGCAGGCGAAGAGGCGGCGCATCAGAAACTCCTTGTTCATCGTTACGCTCCCACCCGCGACTGCCAGTAAAGGAAGAGGCGATCGGCTGCCGCCCGGGCCGCGCGTCCGTCGAGTGCGGCGCTGAGACCCTGCAGTTTGTCGATGATGGTTAGGGCGCGATTGACGTTCGCCAGCGCGTCCGTCGATCCGGCCATAGCGGTCAACGCGTCACTCGCGTCCTTCAGTGCTTTTAAGTCCTGATTCGTGCGTGCGGCGGTTTGCAGCGCGTCGAGTTCGTTCTGTAGCTGGGTGCGCAAAGAGGCAGCGTCACGCGCCACAGGGAGCTCGACAGAGATGGTCGCAATGGCGGGGCCGCCAGTCAGCGCGGCTGAGAAGGTTACGGTCGACGTCACCGCTCCGTCGGGCAGGCGCAGCCAGAGATCGAAACCAACAGTGGTGTTGCCGGGCAACATCGCGCTCCACTGCGCCGTGGCGTTCAGTGGCGGCGTGGCCGCAACAATGACTGCTCCGGCCGGCAGCGTGCCCGTAATGGCCACGGGCACCTCCCCTCCGGGCGGCGTCGTGACGTCAACGTGCAGCGGCACGACCGCTCGCCCGTCGAACGGCGGCGCCGACGTGCGGGAGACGTACTGCACCGCGGCCACGATGAGCTTCGCCACCGCAGCAGTGGGTGTCAGCTCGAGATCGAACGGCACCGTCACGCTGCGACCGGTTCCGTAGTCGTGATGCACGATGGCCGGGATGTCGGTGCCGTCGAGCGTCGCCACTGGTTGTGCGTTCGCGAGCGACAGTTTCGCGGCATCGCCGGTCAGTGTCAGCGTGCCCGCCGTCGTGAACGGCGTCGCGCGGAGTTGCACGGTGGTCGGACCGTGCAGCTTTCCGCCGAACGCGGTTCCGAGGGCCGGCGCCAGCTTCGGCATTGCGTTCGTGGCGCTGTGGATGAAGAAGAGACCAATGCCGGCGTGAATGTCGGCGACCAGCTCGGCTGCGATCTGCGCCTCGTTCGCTCCCGCCTGATCGATGATTGCGGCACTGAACGCGCCGGTGCGGATCTTCGTCAGGAAGTCGGTCTGTTCGCCCACCACGACGTATGGGATCCCGGCAGCGTCGAGCGTGGCGGTGAGGAACGGCGGCTTCACCGGCTCGCAGGGGCGGTTGCTGTTGCCCGGCGAGCAGTTGGTCCAGATCACGACCCGCGGCTTTGCGGCGATGGACGCTTCAATGCGCAGCGGCGGCGGATCGAGGACATTGAAGATCGCGGATGCGAGCAGTTGCGGCGGGACGAGACCGTACCAGATCAGCCGTGCCTCGTAGCGTTGCGACGCGATAACGCCGGTCCCGTACGACAGCTTCTGCGTAAACGTCGAGCCGGCGGCAATGGTGGCGGCGAAGGGGATCGTGTCGACGAGTGCGCCGCTGTCGGCGTTGCGCAGCTCGATGGCGAACGAGCCGTCGACGAGCGCGTTGCTGCCGCCGTTCGCGATCGTGACGTCGAACGAGACATCCTCTCCCTGGAACACCTCGAGCGTGGCGGTGAGCTGGCCCGACAGCAGCACCGTCACGGTGGCACTTGCGGTGCCGCCGCCGAGCGATGCCGGGAGCGTGGCCGTAATGGTGACGGGGCCGCCCGCGCCACTCCCCTGCACGGCGAACGACTGCGACATTGCGCCGGCGGCGATGGTCACGGTGGGCGGCGCGGTGATGATCGAGCCGTTTGATTCCGTCAACGTGATCTCGACCGGCTGTGCAGCCGGCGAGGACAGTGCCACGGTGAGCGTGGCCGACGTTCCGGCCACAATCGATTGTGCAGCGGGCGACAACGTCAGGAGCGGCGCGACGATGGTCGCTTCGTCCGTATCGAGCAGGCGACCACCGCCGGCGGAGGTGGTGAGCCAGATCGGATAGGTGCCGAGCGCAAGCCCCGCGGTGGCGAGATTAGCTTTTCGGGTCGTACTGCCGTTCGCCGCCACTTCGAAATTGCTCACGGGCGACGAGGTGAGCACCTCGAGTGTGGCGGGATCGAGCAGTGCGACTTCGAGGGGAAGCGGCGCGTACGCGATCGCACTGCCGTTCTGTACCGCCAGGTCGAGCTCGAGCGCGCTGCCGAGCGGTACGGGCGAATTCGTCGGCGTGACGGTGCCGGTCAGTTTCGCGCCGTCTGGCGCGGTGATGGAGAACGGCTTGGCGGTGCGCACGATCTCCGCGCCGGTCGCGTCAGTGACGGTGAACGTCACCTCGTAGTTGCCAGTGGCCGCGTCGGTCGCAGGCCAACCGAAGACGACGGGCACGGTCTGGCCTGTTGCGATGAGATCGATGCCCTGTGCGTGGGACGCCACCACAATGCCGTTCTGGTTGGTCGTTTCGAGCAGCGCGCTCAATCCTCCTGCCACGCCGCTGCCGCCGGCGGCGTACGTGAGCGACGCCTGCTGGTGGACCGGCTCCGGCGCGATGTACGTGCTCTTGTTGGTGGTCAACGCGCCGGCGAACACGGTCGGCGGGGCAGTGACGTCGGTCAGCAGCGTTTCCGCCGCAGCGGCAGGTGCGTTGGAGGCGCGCAATTGCGAGCCACTGTTGGCGATGGTCGAACCGGCCGGCGCCTGTACAGAGACAGTTGCAGCGACGCTGCCGCTACGGCCGGAATTGAGTGTGCCGACGTTCCATCGCAGTACACCGTCAGCGACGGTTGCCTGCGGCGACGTCGATTGCACCGTCGTACCGGCGGGCAGCGGCATTTCGATGACGGCCGCAGTCGCGCTCGACGGGCCGTCGTTCTTGTACGCAAGCGTGTATGGGATCGTTCCGCCCGCCACCACAGCGACGGGGCCGCCGACGGTCAAGTGCAGCGTCGCCGGTGAGGCAATGACTTTTGTGGTAACGCTCTCGCTGTGTGCGGCCTGACGGCCGGTGGCCGTTGCGATCGCTCCCTCGTTCACAACCGTACCGATCGTCGAGGGGACGCGCACGACGACACCGAGGGAGATCGTGTCGCCCGGCTGTACTACGCCGAGCGTCCACTGAATAGCGTCGTCGTTCGTGGTGGCCGGTCCGGTCGTGCTGACGAGTGAAGTCCCGGCAGGGATCGCGTTGACGACGATCGCATCCTGCGCGGCCGTGGAGTCGACGTTGGTCGCGTCGATGCGGTATGTGAGCAGCCCGCCCGTGGAAACCGGCGATGGTTCGGCGACCAGCGTCACGACGAGCGGTGCCGGAGGCGGCGGCGCAATGACACGCGTTGTTACGGGAGCGGCCGTCGCGGCGTCTGCGGGCGAGCTGATGACGACGGCGTCATTGACGATCGTGCCGGCTGCGTCTTCATCGACGAGGACCGTGTACGTCAGATCACCCGCGGACATCGAAGCAACGGTGCCGAGTTGCCAAACGACCTCGTTGCCGGACAGCGTGCCGCCGCCGTCCGAAAACGCGAACCGCGTCGACGGCGGGATTTCGGCACGAATGACCGCGCCGGCAGCCGGTGAGCCGCCGTCATTCGCGTAATGAATGGCGTATGTAAGCTGCGTTCCGGCAGTGACGGGGTCCGGCGCGCTGGTCGCGCTGACGGCGAGCTTCACCGGCAACGGCAGCACGGTCGTCGTGATCGGCAATCCCGTGCGCGTCCCGAGCTGCTGCGAGCTGATCGAATAGGCGGCCAGCGTCACGGCCGGCGGCGCATCGGCGCGAACCGTGAACGACACTTCGCCTTTGCTTCCGCCTGCGATCGCCGGAAGGTTCCACCGGACTTGATTGCCGGTGCGTGAGCCGCCGTCCGCCGCACTGAGGAACGTCGTCCCTGCGGGTACGTCGGAGCGGACGACGACGCTCGTCGCCTGCGCCGCATTGAGATTTTCGTATCGGAGCGTGTACGTGATGGTCTGTCCCGCGACGACGGGATCAGGCGCCGCACGTACCTGAACCGACAATGGATAGTCGACGAGGACGTTCACGGCGGGCCCTGTGGCGGTGGCGCGTCCGTCGCCCGCAACGCTGTACCCGCTCATCGCGAACGTGCTTCCCTCGGCCACGTCGATCGTGCCGGCGATGGTGACGCTGCCGCTTTCACCGGGCT
>DASVRB010000073.1:0-2490 GCA_036388835.1 Thermoanaerobaculia bacterium
CGCGCGGCGACATGTCGGTCTTCATCCTTCCTCCTGCAATCTCCTGATGTCGTCGAGGTCCGTACCGCTGGAGCGGAACGTCTTCAATTTCACGAGACCTTCGCGCGACACGACGCCAATCGAGCCGCCGTCCCATGCGACGCGTGTGCGGGTTGTCCAGACGTCTCGCGTCGCCGGCGTGACCAGCAGTAGATCGAGCATCAGACTGTCGCCGCTTGCGGGATCGATTTTCGTGATGCGGCGAATCTCGATGGCGCCGGCGGAAAAACTCATCGGCTTCGCTCTGAACGTGTAGCCGAGCGACTCGGCAATCGCTTCAACCGCATTCAGCGACTCGGGCTCGATCAACAGGTCGATATCCACAGTGGCTCGCGGAAACGCCCAGACCGCCATCGCCAGGCCGCCGCACAGTGCGTAATCAACGCGCTGCGCCTCGAGTGCAGCGACGAGGCGAACCAGCTCTTCGTAAAGATCCAGCACCCGCAAAGTCTAAACGGCGCGAGTGGAGGACAGGCAATCCTGCCTGTCCTCTCGTGTGCGGTGCGGAAGAAGGACAGGCAGGATTGCCTGTCCTCCACTTATCCGAGGATCTCGCGCAGCGCGGCGGGCGCGGTGGCGATCGCCTCGTTCAGCTTGTCGGCGTCTTTGCCGCCGGCTTGCGCGAGGTCGGGCTTGCCGCCGCCTTTGCCGCCGACGATGGGGGCGAGTCTGGCGATGAGCGTGTTGGCCTGCACGCGATCGAGCAGATCTTTCGTAACCGCGGTCAGGAGCGTGACCTTGCCGTCGGTTGCACTGCCGAGAACCACCACGCCGCTCTTGATCTTCGAGCGGAGCTCGTCCGCGAAGTTGCGGAGATCGCCACCAGTCAGCTCGTCGACGCGGCGCGCAATCAGGCGGACGCCGGAGATCTCTTCGAACTCCGATCCACTCTGCGCGCCCGACGACGCCGCCGGTGCGGACGCGAGCCGCACTTTCATCTGCTTCAACTCGCGCTCGAGCTGCTTCTGTTTTTCCTGCAGCGAGCGGACGTACTCGGGCAGTTCCTCGAGTGAGACGTGAGCCTGCGCCGCGACCGCGGAGGTGGCGTCATCGAGTTTCTGAAAATACGCCAGTGCGCCGCGGCCGGTGACCGCCTCGATGCGGCGCACGCCTGCAGCGAGCGAACGATCCGCCGTGATCTTGAAGATGCCGATGTCGCCGGTGCGATTGACGTGGCAGCCGCCGCAGAACTCGCGCGAGTAATCGCCCGCGCTGACGATGCGCACCATGTCGCCGTATTTTTCGCCGAACATCGCCACCGCGCCGCTCTCCTTTGCCTGCGAGATCGGCATCACGGTTTTCGTGACCTCGTAATTCGCGCGGACGCGCTCGTTCACCTCGTCCTCGATCTGCTTGATCTGCTCGTCAGTGAGAGGCTGGTGATGCGTGTAATCGAAGCGGAGGCGATCGGGCGCGACCAGCGAGCCCGCCTGCTGCACGGCCGGCCCAAGGATGTCTTTGAGCGCTTTGTGGAGGAGGTGCGTGGCGGTGTGATTGGCGGTGGTGTCGAGGCGCACCGGCACCGGCACCGAGGCCTTGACCTTCATGCCGACGGAGAGGAAGCCTTCCTCGACGTGCACGCGCGACACCGGCAGATCGCCGCCCGGCGACTTGGCAGTGGTGACGACGAGCGCGCGGCCGCCATCCCACTGCAGCGTGCCGCTGTCGCCGATCTGACCGCCCGACTCGGCGTAGAACGGCGTCGGGGAGAGAACGACTTCCGCTTCGCTGGCGTGATGCAGCGTCTGCACGTTTTCGCCGGCGATGACGATCGCTTTCACTTCCGATTCGACGTCGGTGAGCTGTTCGTAGCCGACGAATTCGACCGGCCCGATCTGCTGGCTGATGTTGGCAAATGTCTCCGCGCCGGCCGACATCTGGAACTTCGACGAGCCTTTCGCCTTCGCCCGCGCGTCGGCCATCATCTGCTCGAAGCCGGCGCGGTCGAGGGTCACCCCTTCGTCTTCCGCGAGCTCCGCAATGAGGTCGATCGGGATGCCGAACGTGTCGTACAGCCGGAAGACCTCCGCGCCGCCGAGGGTCGTCTCGCCGCGCTGCCGCACATCGTCAAGAACTTGACCAATGCGCTCCATGCCGGTGGTGAGCGTGCGCGAGAAACGCTCTTCTTCCGACTCCAGCGTTTTGGCAATGGCCTCGCGGCGATCGCGCAGCTCGGGATAGGCGTCGCCCATCGCCTCGATCACCGCGCCGACGAGGTTCGTGAGCAGAACCGCGTTCGGCAGCTTGCGGCCGAAGCGGATGGCGCGGCGGATGATGCGGCGCAGCACGTAGCCGCGGCCTTCATTCGACGGAATCACGCCGTCGCTGATGAGGAAGGACGAGGCGCGCGCGTGATCGCACAGCACGCGCACGGCCGTATCGAGATCGCTGTCCATGTCGGCCGTGTATTTGTGACCGCCGATCCGCTCGATCGTTGCCTTGACCGGCGCA
>DASVRB010000074.1:0-12548 GCA_036388835.1 Thermoanaerobaculia bacterium
ACGCGAAACCCGCGCGGCTTTGCGATCAACGTGAGCGATGAAAAGCCGAACGCGCCGACGCGCGCGCGGCGGTCGCGCACGAGCAACACCACGCGCGCGATCAGCAACGCGACGAGCGCGAACCAGAGCGGATGCGCAAAGCGCGTCATACGCGCTCCAAGTGGAGGACAGGCAATCCTGCCTGTCCTCTCGTGATGCGAAGTCCACACGATCGCGCCTGCCACGGGGGGACAGGCAGTATGGCCTGTCCTCCACCTCGTTTGGCCGGCGTCACGACGCCAGCTCCAGCGCGCGTTGTGCGAGCTCTTCGAAATCACGCGGCTCGGGGCCCCACGGCGAGAACTTTTCGCGATCCCCTTGCCGCAGGATGTCGATGACGACGCGGTCGCGCGGGGCGAGGCGCGGTACAACTTCGGTGGTGGTGAGATCGCTGCCGAGTTGCGGCCGCGTGGCCGCGAGATAGGCGCGCGTTTCGTCGGCCAGCCGCGCCCAGCGCAGTTGCTCCGACGGGTTTTCGCGCAGCGCCAGCACGGCGCGGCGAAACCGTTCGTCCGGCGCGAGCTGCGGCAGAGGCGGCGCGACCGTCAGTCGTTTGCGCGAGCGCCACCACACCGCCGCCCACGCCGCGATCGCGCAGAGCGCGGCGACGGCAATGGCGACGAACGGCATCCGCGGATACTCGACCGCGCGCGGCGGCACGAGCGGCGCGGGGGCGAGCTGGTCATCCGGTTTCAATACCGAGCCGACCGGCACCTTCAGGTTCGAGAAGCGGACGTTGCCCATCACGCCGCTCATCGCGAACGGCCGCGGCAGAAACGTGCGCACGACGACGAAGTTGCCGTTGCGCGAGACAACCTCGTACTCCTGCGACGCGTCGAGCGTCACCGGCGCCGCGAACTCGAGCACGATCAGGTCGCCGACTTTCGGCTGCGCCGGCTGCATGGTCGCGGCAACGACCGCGAGGACGGCCAGGATCAATCGCGCCTCCCGTGCCGCAGCGCGCGCTCGCGGAAAAAGCGCAGCAGCTCGCGGTCGTACGGCATCGCGGTGGAGATCATCAATTGATCGATGGCCGCGCTGCGGAAACGGCGCTCCAGATGCTCGCGCCGCTGCATCGCGCGTCGCGCAACATCGGAAGTGGCGAGATCGATCAGACGCGTCTCCCCCGATTCGAGATCGACGACGCGCGCGATACCGCGCGCCGGAAAACGCTCTTCGCGCGGATCGACGATCGGGATGGCGATGACGTCATGTCTCCGATTCAAACGATTCAGCGACTTCTCGAAATGCACATCGAGAAAGTCGGAGAGCACGAGCACGACCGCGCGCCTGCCGGCCACGCGTTCGAGGAAGCGGGTGGCGTGCTCGAGATCGGCGTCGCCGCGCGGTCCACTCATCGCCGCCTCGACCGCGGCGCGCACCAGCACCTGCGCATGCGCGCGGCCGCGCCGCGGCGGAATGAACTTGATCACGCTGTCGGAAAAGAGCAGCAATCCGGCGCGATCGGAGTTCTCGACAGCCGAAAACGCAAAGACCGCCGCGAGCTCCGCGGCGATGTCGCACTTGCGCCAGTCGACGGAGCCGAAGGCCATCGAGCCCGAAACATCGATGGCCACGATCACGGTGAGATCGCGCTCTTCGACGAACTGCTTCACATGCGGCACCCCGCTGCGCGCCGTCACGTTCCAGTCGATGGTCCGAATGTCATCGCCAGGCAAGTACTCCCGCACCTGCGCGAACTCGATCCCATGCCCATGAAACGCGGAGTGATAGTCCCCCGCAAACCCCGCCCGGATCAGCCGCGCCGAAAGCAGCTCGAGATCGCGAATCCGCCGCACCAGCGGCGCGCGAAGGTCGGGAGGGGTGCGTTTGAAGAACATGTTGTGGGCGTTGCTGGTGTTTGTTGCTGGTTGCTCGTTACTGGTTGCTTGTGAGTCATCGCCTTTCGGTCAGGCGGCGCGGCACAAGCAACCAACAACCAGCAACCAGCAACAACGTCAAGGCACCGCCACCGCTCCCAGAATCTGATCGATGATCCGATCGGCGGTCATCTGTTCGGCGGCGGCTTCGTAGCTGAGGACGAGGCGGTGGCGGAGGACGTCGTGGGCGATGGCTTTCACGTCTTCGGGGACGACGTACTCGCGGCCTTCGATGAAGGCGTGCGCTTTGGCGACGTGGGCGAGAGCGAGGGTAGCGCGGGGGCTGGCGCCGAATGCGATGTGGTGCGCGAGCGCGGTGAGGCGAAAGTCGGCCGGTTTTCGCGTGGCGCTGACGAGCTGCACGATGTAGCGGCCGATGCGCTCATCGGTGTGCACGCGCGCGGCGAGGTTGGCGATCTCGCGGATCTCGCCGAGGCCGAGGATGCGCTGGATCTGCACGTTCTCGCGCATCGGGTTGAGGTACATCCCGAGCATCCGCAACTCTTCCTCGGCGGCCGGATAGTCGACTTTGAGTTTCATCACGAAACGGTCGACCTGCGCCTCGGGGAGCGCGTACGTCCCCTCATGTTCGATCGGGTTCTGCGTCGCGATGACGAGGAATGGATCGGGCAGCGCGTACGACGTGTCGCCGATCGTCACCTGCCGCTCCTGCATCGCTTCGAGCAGCGCGCTCTGCACTTTCGCCGGTGCGCGGTTGATCTCGTCGGCGAGCACGAGATTGGCGAAGATCGGGCCGAGGCGCGCGTTGAACGTCCGGCCGGCGGGATCGAAAATCTGCGTGCCGGTGATGTCGGCCGGCAAAAGGTCGGGCGTGAACTGGATGCGCTTGAACGACGCTTCGATCGCGCCGGCGAGCGTCTTCACGAGCAGCGTCTTGGCGAGGCCGGGCAGTCCTTCGATGAGCACGTGGCCGCGCACGAGGATGGCGATCACGAGCCGGTTGAGCACCATCTCCTGGCCGACCACCGCGCGGCCGACCTCGGCGCGCAGTCGCGCGATGTTCTGCTGGGCAGTTTCAATTGCCTGGGTCATTGCGTGCAGTTTAGTCTCAGAATCTCACTCTCGCCCGCGCCGCGCGGGCCCGCGCTTTGCGGACACCCGAGGCTGCATGCGACCGAAGAAAAAATGGGGCCAGAACTTCCTCCGCAACCGCGGCGCCGTCGAGAAAATTGTCGCGGCGGTGGAGCCGGAGGCGGACGACGTGGTGCTGGAGATCGGGCCCGGCGAAGGGGTCCTCACCGAGAAGCTGATCGGCCTCGGCAACCGCGTGATCGCGATCGAGATCGACCCCGACCTCGGCGCGCGGCTGCGTGCGAAGTTCGGCGACCGGCTCGAACTGCGGAATGAAGATGCGGTCGAGGCGCCGCTGCCCGAGACGTCGTTCCGCGCGGTCGGCAATCTCCCCTACAACGTCGGCACGCCGATCCTCCGCCGGGTGATCGCCGACCCGAACTGCCGCCGCGCGGTGTTCATGCTGCAGAAAGAGGTCGCCGACCGCGTCTCCGCAAAACCGGGCAGCGATCCATACGGTTACCTCACGCTCTACGTGCAGGCATTCGCGAGCGCGAAAACACTGATGACGCTCGACCCGCGCTCGTTCTATCCGCCGCCCAAAGTCCGCAGCGCGGTGGTGGTGCTCGACCCGCGCGATCCGGGACTTCAATCCCCTCGCGATGAGGTGCTCGACCTCGTCAGCGCGTCGTTCCGGATGCGGCGGAAGAAACTGGTCAACAACTTGACGGGATGGCGCGACCTGACGCGCGAGCAGGTGCAGACCGCGATCGCTGCCGCCGGCCTGAGCGAAGACGTTCGGGCCGAAACGATGTCGCTGCCGGATTTTGATCGCCTCACGCTGCAGCTTCCCGCGCGCGGGCAAGAAGGTCCGTGACCTCGAACGAGGCGGCGGCGCGGTCGAGATAAACGTCGTCGAGAGGTTCGTCGATCAGTCGAATGATGCCGATGATGTCGCGCCACTGACGCTCGGACTGCTCGCCACCGAGTCGGAACCAGAGGAGCTTCCGGATGAGAATGTCCTCCGGTGCGTAGAAGCACGCTACGCCTTCTGGCAACAGCACCATGCGGGCGCGCGCGAACTGCTCGCGCACGGCTGCGCGTTTTTCCGCGACGAAGAAGTCGATCTTCAGGCTGGCTTCGAAGTGGATCGCATTGAAACTGCTCCCGTACTTGACGGCCTGCAGCGCGTCCTCTTCTTCGATGTAGTACTCGTCCTTCAGATACGCGACGAGCGCTCGCACCTGTTTCTCATCGGCGTCGACGACGATGTCGAGATCGGTCGTCATGCGCGGCTCTCCGTAAATCATCGCGGCAACGGAGCCACCGACGACGTACCGGATGCCGAGGGAAGAGAGGATTGCGCCGATCCGTGCGGCAAAAACAAACGGATCCGCCGGTGTCACGGCTCGCGCCCGTAAACCTTGCGCACTACGTCCGCGCCGAGGCGCCTGCCCGCGAGCTTCAGCCAGATCTCGTCGTCGGTGAGCTCGGGACGCCGCTGACGCATCGCTGCAAACGCGAGGTTCTGCGCGCCGATCGTCCACGTCTGCGCCATCTGCAAACGCTCTTGCGCGCTCTTCCGGCGCAGCATGTCGTCGTGGATTGCACGCACCTTCTCACTAGTGTCGGAAAAGAGCTTCATCGCCTCGCCATGGTACTAGAACAGCCACGCATACCCGAGCTTCACGAACACCGTTCCATTCGTGCGTGTGAGGTCGCGCTCGCCTTCGTAACTGTCGGAGTAGCCGGCCAGGAAAACGGTCTGCGCGTTGACGCGATACGAGAAGAGGAACTGCGTCCGCAGCCTCCGCTGCTCGCTGGTCACGACGTCGAGCATGCGGTATTGCAGGATGGTGCGGACGAAGGCGCGGCGGGAGAAGTGATAGAGCAGACGCGCCTGCGGCAGGTGCACGTCGAAGACCCGCTCGCCGCTTCGCTTGGCGTCGAGCACCTGGTAGTCGTACTCGAGCGCGCCGCTGAAGCGGCGGCCGAGATTCAGGTCGACCGCGGGATTGATCCTGATGAATTCCGCCTGCTGACTGTTCGTGAAATCGATCGTCTCGCCGATACGGACGTACAGGCCGAGGCCGACGTCACGCGACAGTTGAACAGAGCTGGTCACGCCGTAGCGGAGGTTGTGGTACGTCGCGCCGTCGAAGTGCTCCTGATTCGGCGAGACGTTGAACGCGATGCTCGACTCGCGCGGCCCCTCATACGTGAAATTGATGTCGGCCCCCCACTCCGTCCACTGGCCGTCGAACTCGCGCGTGGCGTCGACGCCGCCACCGACGTAGAGATTGCGATACCAGCGATCGGCGGCGCCGCGGATGCGACGATCGGCGGAGACGTTGGCGGTGCGCACGCCGACCTGATTGAGGAAGCCGCTGTCGGCGCGGAACCCCGGCGCGAGCTCGGTGTACCCCGCCGACGATGACCAGTTGGCGTCGTTGTGGTTGTACGACGCGCGGAACGCGTGACCTTCGAATGCGCCGCGCCGCTGCGGCAGCTCATCTTCGAGCGAATCGACCAGCGAATCGGGATAGGTGGTGCGCGATCCGGCGAGCTGCACGCGGACGGAATCACGCTCGCTGATGCGGTAGTACGAATCGCCGGCGAGCACGAGGTTCTCGTAACCCTCACCGCGCCGCGCGGTCACCAGGCCGCCGACCGTTCCCGACTCCCCCACCTCCGCGCGATAGCGCGCGAATCCAGTCGTCGACGGACGGAAGATCGTGGCAGTGGTCGACGATTCGTCGCCAGGAATGAGAAGGTTCGTCAGCTCGTCCCGCGCGAACAGTGCGCCGTAAAGATGGGAGCCACTCTTCCCCGTGATCTTCAGTCCAGCCGCCGGATCCGCGATCGTGCGTGTAAAGACGAGCGGCAGGCGGGTCTCGAACACATCCGCGCCTTCGACGAAAAAGGGACGTTTCTCGGGGAAAAACAGGGCGAAACGGTTGTTCACGTCGAGCTGTGCGGCATCCGCTTCGACTTGTGAGAAATCGGGATTGATGGTGGCCTGCAGCGACGTCCCGGGCGTCACGGCCCAGCGCGCGGAGAGGCCGGCGTTGAACGCTTCGCTGTCGTCGTCAACGTCGCCGCCGGTGCCGGTGAGCGTCGGGTTGACCTCGAGATTGCGCCCGCTCTCCTGCGGCGTAAATCCATGCAGGTCCTGAAATTGGCAGACCAGGCAATCGCGATTCTGATCGGTGCTCACGGAGCGCAACCGATGCTGCACGTCGCGCGGCCACTCGCGAACGGCGAGGAAGCCCCACGTCTGTGCGCCACGCGTTGACGGGATGCGCAACTGCTGCAGCGGCACCGCGATCTCGACGATGTATCCGTCGGCGGTGAGCCGTCCGGCGGAGTCCCAGATGGCATCCCACGAAAAATCTTCGGTTCCTTCGACGTCGCTGTTGATCGCGTCGATCTGCACGCCGAGGGGATTCACGCGGAACTGGTACGCGCGGCGATCGTCGTTGAACGGATCGACGTAGAACCCGACCACGTCATCGTCGGTCGCCGCATCGCGTTCGTGATACCGCGCGCGAATGCGTCCCGGCTGCGGATCGGTGGCGCGAAATGCAACGTACAGGTTGCGCTCGTCGAACGTGACCAGCGCCTCCGTTGCCACCGGCGCCGCCGCGTTGTCCGCCGGATACCACTCGTACGCCACCGGCACCGCCGTCGCCGCCGCCCACGCCGGCTCGTCGAGTTGCGCATCGATGTGAATCGGCGCGCTGGACGGGCGCACCTCGAGCACTGCAGCCAGGATGAGGGCGAGCATTCGTTCTCCTTCGGAGGATTGAGGATTGGGGATTGAGGATCGAGGATTAGTTCAGGCGGACGGGAGCGAGGGTGCGCCGAAATTCGGCGCAATCCTCAATCCTTCATCCTCAATCCCGACGCTAGTCGGTCGCGCCAGCCGCGATGAGCATGCGCTCGATGCGGGCGTGTCCGTATTGACGTGCGAGGCGGAGCGGCGTGCGGACGCGACTCCCCTCGATCGCGCGTGCGTTGACGTTCGCGCCGCGCACGATCAGCACGCGCACGAGCTCTTCGAGGCCGTGCATCGACGCCTGCATGAGCGCGTTCTCGTCGCCGGGAACGACCTCGTCGATGCGCGCGCCGCGATCGAGCAGGAGCTCGACGACTTCGCCGTGCCCTTCGCGTGCGGCGGCGATGAGCGGGTTGCCATCGCCGCGCGAGGAGATGTTCACATCGGCACCACGCGCGAGCAGAAAGTCGATCATCTCCATCTGTCCGCCGCGCGCCGCGCCGATGAGCGCGGTGCCGTCGCCGGGGACGACGGCGTTGACGTCGATGCCCGAGTCGAGCAGGCGCTGCACGGTCTCGACGTCGCCGACTTCCGCCGCTTTGACGAGCGCCTCGCCGAGGAGCGGCGGCATGTTCGCGGCCGCGGCAACGGTGCGCGTGACGTTTTCCGTGGCAGCCGCGATGACGCGCACCGGGGCGATCGACGCGAGCAGCGCGACGAGAGTCACGAGCACCACCAGTGCTGCGGAACGGCCGTGCGGGCCGCGCGGCTGCGTGCGGTCGAGGATGGCGTCGATCCGCGTGGCGAGCTTGCTGCGCGAGGCCATCGCCAGCACCGGCACGCCGGTCATTCGGTTGATGTTGCGCGCGAGGGAGACGAGCTGCCCCGCGTAGGCTGCCGGCTCCGCGCCGCCGAGGACCGCGTCGTCGCAGGCGCGCTCCGCCTCGAGACAGAAACGCCGCCACGCGATCCACACGAGCGGCTGCGGCCAGTAGAGCGCGCACGCCGCACGCGCCGCGAGCTGCAGCAGCCAGTCTTCGCGGCGCACGTGCTCGAGCTCGTGACGCAGCGCGCGTGCGAGCTCGTCGGCCGACCACGTCTGCGCCTCGTGCGGCAGGACGATGGTGGAGCGGACGAAGCCGAACGTGAGCGGAACGGAGACGCTGTCCGAGAGGACGACCAGCGCCGGACGGCGAATGTTCGCCTCGTGCGCGATCTCATTCATTCGCGCCGTCCCCTCGAGCCACACCTCGGCGCGCGTGGCCAGGCGATGCAGCCGCACGATTCCGAGGAGCAGATGCGCGAGGAGCAGCGCAGCGCCCGCGAGATAGAGGTTCGTGAGAATCGCGACGGGATCGGTGCCGCCGCTTGCCGCCTCGACCTGCGGTGTCATCCTGAGCCGCGAAGACGGCGACGGACCTTCTCCGTTGCGTGCGGGAAGGTCCTTCGCTTCGCTCAGGATGACATGAGAGGGAACCGCGATGTCCACGGCCGGCGCGAATTTCTGCACGAGCGGAAGCAGGAGCAGGAAGGCGAACATCGCTGTGAGGACGAGGTGCCGCAGCGACGCGCGCGAGCGGCGTGAGGACGACACGACGGCGAGGGCGAGCAACAGCGCGATCGTCGATTTCAGCAGGACTGCGGTCATCGTTGGCTCCGTTCCTGACGCACGCGCTCGATCTGTTTCGCCAGCTCGTCGAGCTCGTCGTCGCTCCACTTCTCATCGTTCAGCAGCGCCGTCACGGCCTGCTCTTTCGATCCTTCGAAGAAGACTTCCACCAGCCGCCGCAACGCGGACTTGCGCGCTTTCCCACGCGCGACAGTCGGCGAGTAGACGTACCGCAATCCCTTTTCTTTGTGTTTGACGGCGCCTTTGGCCTCGAGTTTGGCCAGCATCGCCCGCACAGCCGAATAGCTCGGCGGGTCACTCAAGCGCTCGCGAATCTCCTCGGCCGACGCTTCTTCACCAATCGCGAAGATGATCTCGAGAATCTCACGCTCTCGACGGGACAGGGTGGGCTGTGTCATGGACGTAGCATAGTGCTACGTTTGTAGCAGTGTCAAGAGGGTTGTTGTCGGTTGTCGGTTGTCAGTTCTCTGCGGTGTTTCGCCTGGGCCTCAGATAGCGCAGAACACGTCAACCAAGAAAGACCGAGGCTTCAGCAGGGTTTGATGTCCAGGACTAACACCGCAGACAACCGACAACTGACAACCGACAACAAAAACCTCACCTCGCGACCGCATCCCCCGGCTCGTACTCCCACTCCGTCTGATGCTTCGCTCCCTCGGCGAAGGAGGGGTCGATGTACTCCTCGAAGGCGATGTCGCGGTCGAGGACGCCGGTCTCGCGCATGAGGCGAACGATGAGTTCGAAGTCTTTGCGGAGTGGTGTGAGCGGCTGGTACTGCACGCGCTCTTCCGGTTTGGTGAGTGCCCACTTCAGCAGGCGCGGGTCCTGGCGGAAGTAGAAGCGGCCGACGAAATCGGCGGCGTGCTCGCGGCGCGCGCGGCGCTTCGGCGGGTTCTCGAGCCAGAGGCCGGAGCGGGCGATGCCGTCAACCAGCACCTGCACCGCTTCGGGGCGTTTGTCGATCACGTCCTGCCGCACGACCAGCACGCACGAAATGTAGTCGGGCCAGTATTCGCGGGCGTGGAAGAGGATGCGTCCGAAGCCGCCCATCTCCGCCTGCGATGGATACGGCTCCCCCATCGAGAACGCGTCGATCGCGCCGGCCGCGAGTGCGCCGGCCACGTCGGGCGGCGCCATCTCGACCATGCGGATGTCGTTCGGCGACATGCCGTGCGCGGCGAGCGCGCGGAAGACGATCAGCCGCTCGTCGGAGAAGCGGCTCGGGACTGCGACAGTCTTCCCCTTCAGATCGGCGAACGTTTTCACCGGACCGTTCTTGCGCACCGCCATCGCACTGCCGTAGCGGTGGCCGAGGTAAACGATCTTCACCGGAACGCCCTGAGCACGCAGGGCGATGGCCATCGGTGCGACCATGAATCCCGCCTGCATCTGATTCGAGATCAGCGCTTCCTTGATCTCGGGAAATCCCTGGAACATGCGAGGGATGAACAGATGACCCGATTTGGAATTGGCGGAGATGTAGTCGGTCACCGGGCACGCGAGGTGTCACGTCACCGGGATGTACGCCACGTTCAGCTTGCGCTCGTGCTCCGGCAGCCGGTCGTTCAGCAGCACCGTCCAGTCGACATTCGTGCCGAGATGCGCGGCCGTGATGACGGCCACCCAGGCCAGGACCGCGAGCGTGATTTTGCGTGTGTTGGTCATCTGTTCACCTCCTTTCTGAGTCATTCGCGAAACGCCCAGCGCACGGCGCGCAGCGTTTCGGTGCGGCGGATCAACGCGTCGAGGATGAGGCCAATGACGCCGATGGTGAGCATGCCGCCGACGACGAGGTCGTAGCGTTTTCCGGCATTGCGCGCATCGATGATCATGTATCCGAGACCGGAGTCGACCGCGATCATCTCCGCGGCGACGAGAACGATCCAGGCAACGCCGAACGCGATGCGCAGGCCGACCACGATGCGCGGGAGCACCGCGGGAAAGACCACCTGCGCGATCAGCGCGCGCGTCGACAGACCGAAGTTGCGTCCAGCCTGCACGTACACCTGCGGCACATTGCGGACACCGTTCATCGTCGCCACGACGATCGGGAAAAACGAGGCGAGGAAGATCAGAAAGATCGGTGCGACGTTGCTGACGCCGAACCAGATCACCGCCAGCGGCATCCAGGCCAATGGCGAGATCGGACGGAGCATCTGGATGAGCGGATTCGCCGCGCGCGCGAGCCACGACCACCATCCCAACGCCAGTCCGACCGGCACGCCGAGGAGCACCGCAATCGAATAGCCGGCAGCGACGCGAAACAGCGAGTCGCGGATGTAGCTGGCGAGATTCGGGAGATCGGTGAGGCCTTTTGCGACCGCAACAGGCGAAGGAAAGATCGTGGCGCCGGTCAGGACCACGGCAACGTGCCACAGCAGGAGAACCAGAACGCAGAACGCAGAACGCAGAATGAAGAATTCAGAAAAGGTGCGCAGCGATTTCGCTCCCTTTCTCAATTCTTCATTCTGCGTTCTGCGTTCTTCATTCATCTGAATCACACCTGATGCGCCAGTCCGATCTCTCCGAAGATCTCGTCGCGCAACTGCAGATAGCGCGCGTCGGAGAGGTCGCGCGGATGCGGCATGTCGATGTCGACAATGCGCTGTACGCGGCCGGGACGTGCGGAGAGCACGACCACGCGATCGGCAAGCTGCACCGACTCGTCGATGTCGTGCGTGACGAAGAGGATGGTCTTCTTCTCGGCCTGCCAGATCCGCAGCAGCTCGCGCCGCATCTGCAGACGGGTGATGGAGTCGAGCGCGCCGAACGGCTCGTCGAGATAGAGGACGTCGGGATTCACAGCCAGCGCGCGCGCGACTTCGAGACGTTGCTTCATGCCGCCGGAAAGCTCGCGCGGATACGACTGCTCGAATCCGCGCAGACCGACGAGCTGGATGTAGTGCGCGATGCGCGCGCGTTTTTCTGCTTCCGCCTGACGGAAGAGGCCGAAGCCGATGTTCTGCTCGACGGTCAGCCATGGGAAAACGCCGCGCTCCTGAAAGACGAAGATGCGGCGCGGATCGGGGCCGGAGACATGCTCGCCATCGATCGTCACCTCCCCTTCCATCGGCGCGATGAAGCCGCCGACGATGTTGAGAAGGGTCGACTTGCCACATCCGGACGGGCCGAGGAGGCAGACGAACTCGCCGTCGCGCACGTCGAGATTGATGTCGTCGAGCACGCGCATGCTGCCGAACGTCATGCCGATGTTGCGGAACGCGACTTTGGTGGTCATCCCGCGACGTAGCCCCAGCGGACGTTCGGGAGTGTTTCGAGGCGGCGCATCAGGAGGTCGAGCACGACGCCGATGGCGCCGATGAGGATCATGCCGGCGACGACGAGATCGTAACGATTGCCTGCATTGCGCGCGTCGACGATCAGAAATCCGAGGCCGGAGTTGACGGCGATCATCTCGGCGGCGACGACGACGAGCCAGGCGATGCCGAGGGTGATGCGCATGCCGACGATGAGCTGCGGCAGGATGGCCGGGACGATCACGCTGCGCACGAGCTCGCGCGTGGTGAGGCCGAAATTGCGTCCGGCCGCGAGATGCACGCCCTCGATGTTGTGCACCGCGTGCACGGTGCTGAGGGTGAGCGGCAGCACGGACGCGAGGAAGATGAGGAACATGGCCGCGAGGTCGCCGACGCCGAACCAGAGGATGGCGATCGGGATCCACGCGAGCGGTGAGATCGGCCGCAGCAACTGGAGCATGGGATTGATGGCAACTTCGCCCCGCCGCCACAACCCGAGGAGCACGCCGAGGGGGACGGCGATCACCAGCGCGGCGAGGAAGCCCCAGGTGACGCGAAAGAGTGACGCGACGATGTATCGCGCGAGCACGCCTTTCTGCGCAAGCTCGATGATGGCGAGCACGGCCTGGCCCGGCGCCGGCACGAGGGTTCCGGGCGAGGAAAGGACGGCGACGTGCCAGATCGCGACGAAGAGCGCAAGGCCGGTGAGAGGAAGGAGACGCCCCAAAACGGGCGGAGGGTAGCACGGCCGGCACGGCGCGTCTGGGCCACAGGGCTACGACCAGAGGCCTCCGGCGGGCCGGCGGGGCCGGCGGCCCGTGTTGTCCCCGCTGAACGCGTTCACCGCATCACTCCCGCGAATAGCCTGTGGCACGCGACGCTGCCGGCCCCACCGGCCCGCTCATGGCGACGCTGGCGCATTGCTGTGGCAG
>DASVRB010000075.1:0-8474 GCA_036388835.1 Thermoanaerobaculia bacterium
CTACGCGCCTAAGCGCCTAAGCGCCTCGAGCGGCGCCTAAGCGCCTAAGCGCCTCGGCACGCGCGTAATACTCCGCAATCCTCTCGTACAACCTCCCGCCCACCGTCGTCTTCACCTCGAACGAGCAGCCGCCGATGTGGGGGGTGACGATCAGGCGGGGGTCGTCGGGGAGCGGGGTTTCGGGCGGTTCGGGATCGAAGACGTCGAGGGCGAGGCCGGCGAGGTGGTTGCGCGAGAGCGCATCGAGCGCGGCCTGTTGATCGAGCACTTCGCCGCGCGCGGCGTTGATCACGTACGAGCCGCGGCGTAATGCACGCAGCTCGCGCGCGCCGACCATGCGCCGCGTCTCGTGCGTGAGCGGCACGTGCATGGTCAGGATGTCGGTCGTTGCGAGCAGTGCATCGAGCGAGGCGATCCGCGTCGTTTCCCCGAATTCGGTCGCGTATGGATCGTAGGCCTGCACCTGCATGCCGAACGCGCGCGCCAACCGCGCCACGCGCGTGCCGACCTGGCCGAGCCCCACGATGCCGAGGGTGTGGTGGCGGAGCTCGTGGCGCGTCGCGCAATCGTCGCGCTCGAAACGGCCGTGCACCACTTCGCGCGTGTAGAACGGCACCGTGCGCGTCATCGAGATCATGAAGCCGATCACCAGTTCCGCCACCGCGTCCGCGTTCACACCCGGCATGTGGATGACCGCGATGCCGCGCTCGCGCACCGCTTCCGCGTCGATGTTGTCGATGCCGCTGGTCCCCTGCGCGATCAGCTCGAGGTGCGGCGCCGCCTCGATCACGCGGCGCGTGACCTTGTTGTACGCGCGCGTGACCAGCACGTGCGCGTCGCCGACGATGGCACGCAGTTCGTCTTCCGTGCGGACCGGCTGATGGATCAGGTGAAAGCGTCCGTCGTCGCGCGCGCGATCGAAAAGCGAGCGGTCGACGTCGGCCGCGACCAGCAATGTCTTCAACATTCGCGATGAGGATAGACTGAGTTCCGAGTGGCTCGCAGACTCCGGAAACACCGCGCCGCATTGATCGCGCTGGCGGTTTACAACGTCGTCCTCTTCTTCCCCGTCGCCTACATGGGGCGAGTCGTCTCGCCAAACGACATCTACTTCAATTACGAGCCGTGGAAGACGGTGCGGCCGGCGGAAGTGCAGGCCGCGCAGAACTCGACGCTCAACGATCCGGCCACCGCGTACCTCACGCTGATGACGATGGTGCGCGACGACTGGCGCACCTTTCACTGGAACCCGTACGTCGGCAGCGGCATCCCCGGTTTCGGCTCGTCGGCCGCCGCGACGTTGTCGCCGTTCATCCTGCTGCCGGCGCTCGCGGTGCCGCAGGCGTGGGTCTACACGGCCATTCTTTTTCTGAAGCTGAATGCCTCGTTCGTCTTCGCGTATCTGTGGTTGCGCGAGGAACGTCTCGGCCGCCGCGGCGCGGCGATCGGCGCGATCGTGATCGCCGGCGCGGGCGTTTATTCGGTGCGCTGGCTGTGGCAGATCACGAACGCGACCGCGCTCTATCCGGCGCTGCTCTGGATCGTGCGACGGACGTTCAACGGCAAGCGGACGTCGATCGCAATCGTGACGCCGATCGCGCTCGCGTACGCGCTGTCGGGCTTCCCGGCGGCGATGGCGTACGGCGCGTGGGTGGTGGTCGCGTACGCGCTCTACCTGCTCGTGCGCGCATTCGTGGAGCGCAATCGCGCGCGCCGCAGCGTGCGCTGGCCGGGGAGCATGCGATTGGTTGCGCCCGTCGCGGGGGTGGTGCTCGGCGTCTTGATTGCGCTGCCGTCGCTGGTGCCGTTCGCACAACTGCTGAAGCGCTCCGGATATCTGGAGGTGCGCGAGAAGGCGAGCCTGGCGGGCGTGTTTCCCGCCACGCACTGGCGCAGTCTTATCGAGCCGGATCGCCTCGGCCACCACGCCTACAAGAACTGGCTCGGCGATCCGCGCCTCGGCGCGCTGAACAACTATCCGGAGTCGACGATTTACGTCGGCCTGCTCACGCTGCCGCTCCTGCTGCTCGCGATCTTCAATCGGCGCGCGCGGCAACGATGGTTCTGGCTCGTCTGCGGCGCGCTCGTCGTGGCCTGCATGTTCGGCGCGCCATTGCTCGCGCCGTTCGTCGCGACGTTACCCGGCTTCAAGTTTTCGGCGCTCGGTCGACTCGCGTTGCTGCTGCCGATTCCGGCCGGCTACCTCGCTGCCGCGGGCGCGCGTCTCCTCCGCAAGCCGCTGTTGATGTACGGCGCGGTCGCGATCGTGGCGTTCGATCTCGCGCTGCTCGCGGGACGTTTTTATCCGTATCTCGAGCCGCGCACTGCGGCGGTGCCGGTGACGCCGATGATGGAATTCGTTCGCACGGAAAAAGGGCCGTTCCGCGTGGCGCCGTTCTTCGACTATTTCTGGCCTAACACCGCGGAGCTGGTGCGCTTCGAAGATGTGCGGAGCCACTTCGGCTCCGAGCTCGCGTATCGCCGCATGCTGCTGCGCCTCGACCCGACCGCGTGGAGCGGCTCGTCGACGGTGCTGACGTTCAACAGTCTGCAATTCAAGTTCGACGACCCGCTCGCCGCACTCCTGGGCATCCGCTGGTACATCGAGCAGAAGGACATCGACATCATCAGATGGGCGCTCTTCAGCGCGACCAAACCGGCGGTGCAGGAGATCAGTGGGTGGGTGGCTTTGCCGAACGGCGTCGCGTTGCAGCGCACGGTGCGCATCGACGCCGAGCCGTTCTGGTCGATCGAGCTGCCGGTGCGCATCGACGACGCGGAACCGAGCGGACGCATTGACGTGACGCTGTCGAAGAGCGGCGCGCCGGTGTGGTCGCGCGCGTTTTCGCGCAACGACGTGACCGCGCTCGGCAAGGTCTACATCCCGGTGCGACCGTACGCGCGGCTCGGCGAACAGGTGACGCTGCGCGCGCGCGGCAGCGGTGTGAACGCGTTCCTGCTCGAGGGAGCGAACGACGTCGCGGGCGAGGCGCGCATCTTCTACGGACGGGTGACCATCCCGATCATGTTCGACCGCGAGCTGCCGGACGGACGCCTCTTTCGCAACGTCGGCGAGCTGCCGCGCTTCCGCGCCGTGTCGAAGCTGCGCAAGTTGAACGACGACGAGTTCCTCGCCGCGCGTGACATCGACTTTGCGACGGAGGCGGTGATCACCGACGATCCGGTCATGCCGCCGGCGCTCGGTCCCGCGAACGCGCAGGTGACGCTCGCGAGCTACGCCGCGGGCGAGCAGCGCGTGCTCACGCAATCTGACGCGCCGTTCTTTCTCGCGTCGTCCGAGAAGCTCACGCCCGAGCTGCGCGTGACGCTCGACGGCCGCGAGGTACGCGCGATTGAAACTGATTCAATCTTCGCCGGAGTGCAGGTGCCGGCCGGCAAACACGAGCTCGTGTTCTCGCGACGCATCGCGCGTGGGTGGTGGTGGGTGGCGATCGCGGCGCTGGCGATGTGGGTGGCGATTGCGATCAGCGAAACTCTGGTGGAGCGGCGGGCTTTAGCTCGCCGGTAAAGAGAACGTCGGCGGGCTGAAGCCCGCCGCTCCACTTACTTCTTCGCTGCGACGAGGATGATCTGGTAGGCGAACAAGCCGCGCCAGGCGCGGGTGAGCCAGACCAGGAGCTTCTCGCCTAAACGGAGAATCGGCTCGGGGGTGTAGCGGCCGATGATCAGGCGGATGGGAACAGACGAGCCGCCCATCTCCACGATGCGAAAGCCGGCGTTTTCGACTTCGCGGCGGATCGTGCGTTTCGTATAGAAGCGGAGGTGCGTGTGATCGAGGATGCCGCGGTCGCGGTATTCGAAGATTCCGAACAGCAGGCCGAGGCGCACCGTGATGTTGGCGATGTTCGGGACGGAGATGAAGAGGCGGCCGTCATCGCGCAACGCCTGGCGTACGACGGTCAGCGCCGACGCGGGGCTGCGCAGGTGTTCGAGCACATCGGCGAGCACGATCGCGTCCGCATTCGGCGGGAGGCTTTCGATGCGCTCGAGATCGGCGACCACGATGGAGTCGAAGCGGGTGCAGAGATCGCCGACGCAGTCGGAGTTGTATTCGAAGCCGATCGTGCGCGAAAAGTGCGCGCGCACCGCTTCGCCGAGCTCACCGCCGGCCGCGCCGAGGTCGAGCAGCGTGCCGCCGCGCCGCGCGTGGCGGTGGATCAGGTCGATGAGGATGCGGTGGCTGCTCCCCTCGAAATCTTTGAACGTGTAGACGTTCGGCATGTCAGTAGGTCGAGTACGGCGCGCCTGCGCCGCTGCGAACGTCGATGATGACCGGACGCGGCGCTGTGGCTGCTGCCGTCGTCGAAGCCGCCGTCGTAAAGTCGGCGTTCGGCTGCACGGTTTCTTCAGTGACCACGCGCCACGTCTTCGCGGACGTTGTGATCGGGTCAGTCGGGATCCGGACGAGATACTTCGGCACGAGCTCCTCGAGCGAGTGCGGATAGCGCCCCTGCTCGCGTTGAAACCGCTCGATGGCGGTGCGCATCACCGCGAGCGTTTCGCGCAGCGCGAGGTCCGGCCGCGGCTTCTCTTCGGCTTTGCGGCAGGCCGCGCAAGCGAGAAGGAGCAGGACCGTGGCCGCGGCGCGTCTGCGCACTAGGTGATCCCGACCTCGCTGTTGTCGCCGACCATGAAGCGGTAGGCGACCGGCTTGCGGTGGGTGCGGCCGATCTTCACGTTCTTTCCGATGAGGCTGGCCTCGATGCGGCCGTTCACGTGCGCGATGCTCGAGCTCTCGAGCACGATCGAATTTTCGAGCTCGCAGTATTCGAGTGCGCAGTTCTTTCCGATCGAGGTGTACGGGCCGACGTACGCGTGGGTGATGCGTGCATTCGCGCCGATGATCGCGGGGCCGCGGACGACGGAGTCGACGATCTGTGCGCCTTCTTCGACGACCACTTTCCCTTCGATGTAGCTGTCGCCGCTGACGTTGCCGCGGACGTCGTGCTCGAAGGTGTCGAGGACGGTGCGATTCGCCTCGAGCATGTCTTCGATCTTGCCGGTGTCTTTCCACCAGCCTTTGACGATGTGCGGGTGGACGCTGAAGCCGTTGTCGAGCAGCCACTGAATGGCGTCCGTGATCTCGAGCTCACCGCGCTTCGACGGCTTGATTGCTTTGGCCGCTTCGAAGATGTGCGAGTCGAACATGTAGACGCCGACGAGCGCGAGGTCGGACTTTGGCTCGGCCGGTTTTTCGGTGAGGCGCACGACGCTGCCGTTCTCATCGAGCTCGGCGACGCCGAACTGCGACGGATTCGGCACTTTGGTCAGCAGGATCTCGCTGTTGCAGTCGATGTTGCGGTACTCCTCGACCAGCGGCGTGATGCCGTGCTGCAACAGGTTGTCGCCGAGGTACATGACGAACGGCGAATCGCGCAAAAAGTCCTCGGCGGTGAGAACGGCGTGCGCGAGTCCGCGCGGCGCGTCCTGCTCGATGTAGCGGATGTTCGCGCCGTAACGCGAGCCGTCGCCGATGCAGTCGCGGATCTCAGGACCGGTTTCGGGCGAGAGGATGATGCCGATGTCTTCGATGCCGGCGGCCACGATCGCTTCGATGCCGTAAACGAGCACCGGCTTGTTCGCGACCGGGATCAGCTGCTTCGCCGAGGTGTACGTGAGCGGGCGCATCCGCGTTCCCTTGCCGCCGGACAGGATGAGGCCCTTCATTTTCTGTGTAGCGCGTGCGTTCATTGCGATGGATGCCGTTGCCGAGGGTGAATCGATGTCCGCGCGCCGGGCGAGCGGCGGCGACGAGCGGGAAGATCAGTGAGTGCCGATGGTGCCGACGTTTTTCAGCGTGATGGCAAGGCCGTAGCTGGAAAGGTTTTCGTCGCCGAGGCCGCGGAAGACCGCGTAGCGCCTGTATTCGAGCGCGATACCATAGCACGAGCCCGTCCACCCGGTGAGATAGCGCTGTTCGAGGAACTTCCCTTCCTTCGCGTCGAAGTTCCACTGCACGTCGGTGCGGATGCGGTCCTTGACGAGAAACGAGCCGGCGTTGAGGCGCACCTGACTCTGTCCGCTGCTCCCGAATCCCGGCTGCTCGAGCGTCGCGAAATAGGTGAAGCCGAGGTACTTGTCGGCGTGCTCGCCGGTGCCGAGCAGGTTTGCCGAGAGGCTGACCTGATCGAGCTGGTGCGAGACATTGCCGAAGCTGGCCGCCGCGTCGAGGGTGATGGCCTGATACGGATTGAAGCGGAGGCGCGCGGAGAGCGGCGTGAATTGATGCTCGCCCGCGACCGAGCCGATGCGCTCGAACGGCTCTGAGAGCGCGACGCTCTGCTCGAGCGCGAACGACAGCACTTCGCGCGCGTTGCCGCCGGCCGCTTCTTCCTTGCCGATGAGGCGCTGCGTCAGCGAGTAGACCACCGTGTCCTGCACGATCGGGAGGAACGGCGTGTCGACGATGTCGAAGCTGAGGATCTCGGCCTGGTTGTTGACGTCGGTCGTGCGGACGTAGCGGACGCGCGGCTCGATGACGTGTTTGAAGCGGCTGAAGCCGCCGGTCGGGCGGTTGTAGACGCGCGAGAACGACGGGCCGACCACTTCCACCTGCGCCTGCGCGTAGAAGCGCGAGACCGATTCGTCGTCGCGCAGCTGGCGGTTGTTGCAGATGAACGCCTGCGGGTTCGTCGTGCAGATCGAGCATTCCGACGGCGGATTTTCCTGCTCGCACACCGGCTGGTTGCTGGCCGTGTAGAACGTCTGGCGCACCGAGAGCTCCGGCTTCACCGAAAGCCACGACGGTGTGCGCAGCCGCATCGAAACGGTGGGGAAGACGTCGGCGCGGAAGTAGTCGGCGTCGATGGTTCGCTCGCCGCCGATCACCGCACCGGTGCGGAGGCGCGAGGTCGACGACTCCATCGAGAAGTAGATCGGCGTGCGGCCGACCTGCTGCGGATACATGCGCAGTTGCAGCGTCGGCAGTTGCTCGGCGCGCTGGCGGCGGTCGGGGAACTCGACGTCGCGGCGGTCGGCGAGGATGTTGACCGAGTACTTCGGCATGTTCTTGGTGAGATACGCGGACGAGTAGATCGTCGACAGCGTGTGCAGGCGGGTGTCGTCGTCGTATTCGCGGAAGAAGTCGAGGTTCGAGTAGTCCTGCACGTCGACGACGCCGCGGAAGCCGCCGGGGAGGTTTTCCTGCGCGTGCTGGAACTGGTACTTCCACTCGATCTGGCCATCCTCGGCGTTGTTGACGGTGTGCGCGCGGAAGTCGCCGATCTTCACGTTCTCGCTCGGCACGTAGCGGAGGTCGACGCCGGCGCCAAAGTACGCCGCGCTGCTGATGTCGCCGTAGACGGTCGCGTCGGCAGACTCGCCGAGCGGAATGAAGTAGCCGTTCTCGAGGCGCGCGCCGAAGCGGTCGGTGAAGCGCGCGCGCGGAATGAGCAGCCCCTGCGAGCGGTCGCGCTTCGTCGGCCAGATCAGGTTCGGCAGCCAGAAGATCGGCAGGTCGCGCGCGCGGAATTTGATGTCGCGCATCCGTGCGTAGTCGTCGAGCGTGACGTCGGCATTGCCGACCGTGAACGACCACGCCGGCTTGTCGAGATCGCACGACGTGAAGACGCCGTTGGTCATCCGGTAGGTGTCTTCGTCGACCTTCTCGATGCGGTCGCCCGAGAAGTACATGGCCGGCTCCATGCTCGCGTTCGCGTTGAAGAACGTGCCGGTTTTCGAGTCGAGGTTGTAGACCGCCTGCGTGGCGCTCATGCGCGTCGCGCCCTGGTCGATGACCACGTTTCCTTCGGCCACCACGTCGCGCGTTTTGAAGTTGTACGTGACCTTGTCGGCGCGGAGCTTGATGTCCTGGTACTCGATGGTGACGCCGCCTTCGAGGATCGAGTACTCGTCGCGCTCCATCTCCGTGCGGCCGCCTTCGTCGACCGTGATCTTCACGTCGCCACCACCCGGTTTCGGGCCGGGCATGAAGCGGAAGTTCGGCTTCTGGGCGGCTGCTGCGGTGGTGAGGAAGAGCGCGAGTCCGATTGCGAGGGCGCGAGGCGTCATTCGTTCGCGCATTCTACCGCGCGAGCGCGGGCGTCACGACCGCGTCGCGCCGGCCTGTTCGGCCTGCATGCGCATGGCGCGGTCGATGCGCGTCATCTCCTGCAGCTCCATCCGCAGTTTGATGACTTCGAGCTGGTAAAGGCGCGCGATCTCTTCGGTGCGGCTGCGCTGCTGGCGCTTGCGCAGGGCGATGCGATTGGCGATCCGGACGAACTCGCGATGCGCGCCGGAGTCGTACCAGCCGGCGCGGCCGAGACGGAGCAGCGGATGCGCGGTGCGGCGAACGTCGTCCTCGTCGATGAAGCCGAGGGCTGCCTCGTGACGCAGTTCCCCACGTACGGAAGGCCATTGCTTGAAGACCGTGGCGACGATGAGCAGCGGCACCAGCGCCGCGGCACCGATGGCGATGTCGCGATCGTCGAAGCGGCCGTTCGATCGCCGCA